>NZ_JBIDFF010000010.1:0-92199 GCF_046635645.1 Gilliamella sp. BG2 | reverse complement strand
GTTAGAAAGGAATTATGCCAGTATGGTATCACTGGCATTTATGTTAATGTGGCTGCCAATGTATTGTTGAGTGATTTATGTACAGCAAAGATCAACAGTCCCTATTAAAAGATATATAAAAATGATCGATATCGTATTTATATTTGGTCACAAATTCGCTTTTCTTTGCTGCTTCTATCGCTTTGAATAAAAAAGGCGTATACTTTTTATCAAGTTTAAAAATAGTACCTTCGTTCATTATATAAGTACTCCTTACCGAAATACTATATTGTACTTGAATAGCCACACCAGTGACTATTTTCTATTTAGAGATCACCAATAGATTAGAATTCTAATTCATCCCACCAAATATCGATAAGTGGGCTAGTTTTAACACTTTTTAGACCGTGTTCGTTTAGCCATTTTGTGACAATGTCACGATGTTCTTCGGTACAATTGCCTAGTTTTTGGGTGCAAATAATCCCTTTCCAATTTAAATAACCACTCCCCTCATAAGCTAAACCATTGGGTTGAATAGCCTCAAGAATAAACTGATCGACAATATTATCTAAAGTTTCTTCAGTTGTACCTTCTTCAAACGACCAACTAACGGTAAAACCTAATTCTTTAAATTCTTCAATGTGTAATTTTTTTCGTAAACGTCTGCTGCGATTTACCATAATAATTTCCTTCTTATTAAATATAAGTTTGCTTATTTTTAGTGTGATTATGTTTATTGGAGGTTTTCACACCATTTTGATTGGATTGCGACGATCGATTTGAAGATGAACTTCTTTTTTTTGCTGGCGCACGCCTTGGTGGCGATTTTTTTACAGGTTCAGCTTTAATTTTTGGATCAACTTCAAACCCTTTGGTTGTTAATTCTGGAATCTTTTTTTTAATTAATTTTTCAATTGCTTTTAATTGTGGCAATTCATCAATGCACACAAGCGAGAGAGCTTGCCCTTGATTCTGCGCTCGACCTGTTCGACCAATACGATGAACATAATCCTCAGCAACTTGAGGGAGCTCATAATTAACAACGTAAGGTAATAACTCTATATCAAGACCTCGAGCGGCAATATCTGTGGCAACCAATGCCCTAATTTGTCCGCTTTTAAAATCAGCTAATGCTTTTGTACGAGCTCCTTGGCTTTTATTCCCATGAATAGCTGCTGATTTAATGCCATCTTTCGTTAATTGTTCCGCTAAATGATTTGCACCATATTTGGTTCGTGTAAAAATTAACACTTGTTGCCACTGATTTTTACCGATTAAATAAGACAGTAGCTCACGCTTACGACGTTTATCAACTCGATGAACATATTGAGTAATTTGATCTGAAGCACTATTGGTTTTTGCTACAGCAACAGATTCAGGTGACTGCAAAATAGATTGAGCCAAAACTTTTATTTCATCCGAAAAAGTTGCCGAAAACATTAAATTTTGCCGTTTTTTAGGTAGCTTGGCAATCACACGACGAATATCATGTATAAATCCCATATCTAACATGCGATCAGCTTCGTCCAACACCAGTATTTTAATCGTTGACAGATCCACCGCATTTTTTTGCTGTAAATCAAGCAATCGCCCTGGTGTTGCAATTAAAATATCCACACCACTGCGCAATTTCATCATTTGCGGATTAATACTCACCCCACCAAAAACTACTAATGAACGAATGGACAAATAACGACTATAATCACGAATATTTTCACCTATTTGCGCAGCCAGTTCGCGCGTTGGGGCTAAAATCAAGGCATATAAAGGACGTTTGCCTTTTTTAGGTTTTGGATTATTAGCTTCTTTTGCTTGCTGTTCAATAAGCTTTTGTAATATTGGTAAACCAAACCCTGCCGTTTTACCTGTTCCTGTTTGTGCACTCGCCATAAGGTCTTTACCAGATAAGATTACAGGTATAGCTTGTTGTTGAATGGGAGTTGGATCGGTATAGTTTTGTTCTTGAATTGCTTTTAAAATCTCAGTATCTAAACCAAGAGAGCCAAATGACATGAAATGTATCCTAAATAAATAAAAAATAAATTATTCATATGTATTATAAAGCAATTCAATAATATTTGTTTGATTATTTTGTAAATTTACTTATCGACTATTATGTATACTAATCCAAATTTTAAAATATTACACAAATCTTTACTTAAAATTATTGGAGCACCTTTAATATATAAATATGTTATAAAAAAGAGTATTGATTTGAATTGTGTTTACCTATTAAGATAGATAAATGATATTTATTATCATTTGCAATTATGTTAATATTTGACTCTTTAATAATAATTTACTGGATTAAACATGCTTTTAAACTTTAGCCACATTAAAAAGTTATTAATTGTCTCAATTTTATCGCTTTTTAGCTTTAATTGTTTTGCAAAAGATGATATCACTTTTGCAAACTTCCGAGATATACGCGATTTGAATCCACACCTTTATGGAGGTGAAATGTGGGCTCAAAATATGCTCTATGAGTCGCTTGTTCATTATAATCAAGATGGCACATTTTCTCCTTGGCTTGCCGAAAGCTGGGCTATTACAAACCAAGGAAAAACCTATACGTTTAAACTGAGAAAAGATGTTACCTTTAGTGATGGTATTAAATTCGATGCTCACAGTGCAAAATTAAACTGGGATGCAGTCCTGTCAAATAAAGTGCGCCATACATGGCTTGAAATGGTACGTTTAATTACTGAAGTCAAAGCGGTAGATGATTATACTCTTCAAGTTAATCTGTCAGAGCCTTACTACCCGTTTTTGATTGAAATTGCAGTAACCAGACCCATGCGCTTTATTTCACCGAATTCAATGATCGATGGTGAAACAAAAAATGGCGTTAAATCTTATATTGGTACAGGCCCTTATATTTTAGGTGATCATAAAAAAGATCAGTATGCTGTTTTTAACGCAAATCCTAACTATTGGGGTGAGCAACCAAAACTGAAAACTGTTACCATGAAAGTTATAGCAGACAACCAAAGCCGTTTAATGGCACTTGAAAAAGGTGAAATTGATTTAATTTATGGTAAAAATATGGTGGATGCCGATTCATTTGAACGGTTTTCAGAAATTGATAAATTTCAAACATTAATGTCAAAACCTGTATCAAGCCGTATCGTATTGATGAATACCACTCGACCCGCTTTAAGCGATGCTAATGTGCGCCGAGCAATCGAACATATCATAAATAAAAAAGATATTTCGGAAGGTATCTTCAATGGTAGCGAAGCGCCAGCTGATACATTAATGGCTACTAATATTCCTTATGCAAATATTGGGTTAAAACCTTACGAATATAATATTAAATTAGCCGAAGAACTACTTGATAAAGCAGGTTGGCTAAAACAAAAAGGTCAGAATTACCGTCAAAAAGATGGCAAATCATTTGAAATAACTCTTTATTATGATAGCAATACTGCATCTCAAAAAACTATCGCACAATATATGCAAGATGAGTTTGAACAGGTTGGTTTAAAACTTAACATTCATGGAGAAGAAGAACAAGGTTATCGTGATCGCCAAAAAGCTGGTGATTTTGATATGGTATTTGATATTTCTTGGGGAATGCCTTATGACCCACAATCTTTTATGTCTGGCATGAAATTACCAGTATATGGTGATTATATGGCACAACAAGGATTGAAAGAGAAAGCTCAAATTGATGCAAGCATTAGTAAAGCATTAATTTCAACTGATGAAAAAGAACGTCAAGATCTTTACCGTTATGTGCTTGAAACATTGCATAACCAAGCGGTCTATATTCCGTTAACTTATGAACGCAACCGAGCTATCGCCATAAAATCACTAAAAGGTATTGAATTTGCTCCTTCGCAGTTTGACATTCCCTTTGAGAAAATGCATTTTTAATTTATTTTGTTAGTTAGTAATAATGTTAAATTACTTTTTTAAACGTTTAATTATGATGATACCGATTATTATCGGTATCTCGTTTATCGCTTTTCTACTTATTAATTTAGCCCCTTCTGATCCTGCTGAAGTAGCATTACGTTTAAATGAAATTATGCCCACGCCTGATGCTATTGAAAGTATGCGCCTAGAGTTAGGTTTAAATGAACCATTTTGGAACCGTTACATCAGTTGGTTATATAACGTTTTTCAACTTGATTTTGGTCGTTCTTTTGTACATCGAGATAGGCTAGTATTAGATGAGATCATTCGAAGCTTACAACCAACACTGCTTTTAGCATTATCTTCATTTATTTTTACGTTGATTATTAGTCTGATCTTAGGCATTTTATGTGCCATTTTTGTTAATTCAGTTTTTGATCATATTTTACGTATTATAATTTTTTTAGGCACGGCTATGCCGAGCTACTGGCTTGGGCTTTTATTTATCTGGTTTTTTGCTAATTATTTAGATTTACTTCCAACTAATGGATATGGCACATGGCAAAATCTAATCCTACCAACTTTAACGCTATCATTCGTTTATATTTCAACCTATATTCGTTTTATTCGTAATAACATGCTAGAAAACATGCGTAACTACTCCGTTTTTTATGCACGTAGCCGAGGACTAAAAGAACGAACAATTATTCTTAAGCATGTATTAATCAATTCGTTACATACCACTATTACCGCATTAGGGATGACAATTCCGCAATTAATTGCTGGCTCATTTGTGGTTGAATATATATTTTCCTGGCCAGGACTTGGACGGTTATGTATTGCAGCTATTATGAATCGAGACTACCCCGTTATCCAAGCTTATATTTTAATTATGGCAATATTATTTGTGGTATGTAATTTTATTGTCGATGTTATTCAGCATTTACTAGATCCTCGTTTACGTGATAATGGTGGTTTGTCATGAATGTACTTAAGCAGGTTTGTAAAAATAAAACTGCATTATGTTGTTTAATTATCATTGCAACTATCATTATATTAGGTATTTTAGCCCCTTATATTGCACCATTTGATCCCAATAAAGTACGTATTATTCGTAAATACGCCCCAATGTCTGCTCAGCATTGGTTAGGTTGTGATCATCTTGGACGTGATATTTTTTCAAGACTACTTTATGGCATTCGCTCCACGTTATTTTTGTCATTATTAACCATGATTATTACCATTGTTATTGGTGCAATAATTGGCCTAATTTCAGGTTATAAACGAGGTAAACTTGACGAGTGTATTATGCGTTTATGCGATATTATGCTCTCTTTTCCTAGCCAAGTAATGATTCTTGCTATTGTAGGCGTACTTGGTGTGGGTATTGAGAACGTTATTATTGCCAATATTATGGTCAAATGGGCTTGGTATAGTCGTATGATTCGCAGCTCGGTTATCAAATATAGCCGTAAAAACTATATTTTATTTTCCCGAGCAATTGGCGCACCACATTCATTTATTATTCGCCGTCACTTATTACCAAATGTAATGTCAGAGTTAGTTGTGTTAGCCACACTAGATACTGGTTGGGTAATTTTAAATATTTCAGCTTTATCTTTCATAGGGCTTGGCATACAAGCACCAACTCCAGAATGGGGACTAATGCTAAGTGAAGCAAAAAACGTTATGATGCAGCATCCTATGCAAATGCTCTACCCCGGAATTGCAATATTAATTGTGGTTGCTGCATTTAATATGCTTGGCGATTGTTTACGTGACATTCTTGATCCTAAGGAAAAAACAGCATGAATAATAAATTACTTGAGGTTAAGAATCTTACTGTAACACTGGATAATGGCAAAACACTGCTTAACGATATCTCCTTTTGCCTTGAGCATCATCAATGTTTAGGTATTGTGGGCGAAAGTGGCTGCGGTAAAAGTTTAACTAGCAAAGCTATTATCGGTTTATTAGAGCCCTACTTTTCGGTTCAAGGCAAAGTTTTATTTAACCCTAAACAGTCTAAAATAGCATTACAATCAAATGGTGATTTATTAAAACAAAACCATGAAACATTACGCCATATTCGTGGCAATGCTATTTCGGCTATACTACAGCATCCAATGAATGCTTTTGATCCGCTTTATTGTATTGGCAATCAAGTGGTTGAAACGTTATTGGCACATCTGACAATTAGTAAAAAACAAGCTATTGAAAAAACATTAACTATGATTGCTGACATTGGTCTTAATGATCCAAAACAAATCTTTAAGAAATACCCGCATCAGTTAAGTGGTGGCATGTTACAACGAATCATGATCGGAATAGCATTAATGCTTGAACCTGAATTAATTATTGCCGATGAACCAACCACAGCGTTGGATTCTATTAGTCAACTTCATATTCTGCAATTATTAAAAAATATCAAACAAAAATCGAAAACAGCAATGATATTTATCTCGCATGATTTAAGTGTTATTCACCATATCGCTGATCATATTATTGTAATGAATCAAGGCCAGATTATAGAACAAGGTAGTTGCGATCATATTTTTTATCATTCTAAAAATGATTATACACGTTACTTAATTGATACTCGTAAACAGTTATTAGCCAAATTTAACGCCGTTATCCACCCAAATAGATTGGAGACTATCTAAATGACGCCGTTATTACAAATTAATAATCTCAAAAAATCTTTCTTACAACCTAATCAAGGTTTATTTAATCGCAAAAAAACGCCAATTATTAAAGATGTTTCTTTGTCTTTATACCAAGGCGAATGTTTAGGTATTGTAGGAGAAAGCGGAAGCGGTAAAAGTACACTTGGAAAACTAATTTTGGGGCTTGAAAAACCTGATAGTGGCAAAATTTATTTTAATGGGCAAGATATAGGACAACGTGCATGGCGAAAATCTCCAATGCGACGAGAAATAAGCGCTGTGTTTCAAGACTACAACACTTCAGTTAACCCTTATTTTACCGCTGCTGAAATTATTGCCGAACCCATTTATATTTATGACAAACTTACTGCAAGCCTACTTAAAAAGCGAGTAATTGAACTATTAGAACAAGTAGGATTAAATGAATCATTTTATCATCGATTTCCCCACGAAATGAGTGGTGGACAATTACAACGTATCTGTATTGCACGAGCAATTGCCTGTTCACCTAAATTTGTTTTATTTGACGAGGCAGTAAGTTCACTTGATATTACTGTTCAAACTCAAGTTTTATCGTTATTAGTTGATCTGCAAAAACAGTTAAATTTAACAACCATTTTTATTACACATGATTTAGCGACTATCACTTATCTTTGCGATCGGGTGATCTTCTTTTATCAAGGACAGATTGTCGAACAAGTTGATAAAATAGCCAATTTAAATCAGGTTAATAATGTTTACTCTAAACAACTTCTTAAATCTATTTTAGGTTTTTAAATTATGGCAACTCAATCTATCGTTAATAAACAATATCGTTTTAAAGATTACTTAGCGCTAGTTATTCCGTTTATTATTTCAACTATTACAACTCCATTACTGGGCGTGGTCGATACCGCATTGGTTGGACATTTACCCAATCCAGCCTTTATTGCAGGCATTGCTGTTGGCGCTGTTATTTTTAATACTATTTATTGGCTTTTTGGCTTTTTACGAGTTAGTACCACTGGTTTTGCAGCACAAGCATTAGATGACCCGTTACTGTTGCGAGCATCTTTAATTCGCCCTTTATTTATAGCTATATTTTTAGGAATTATTTTTATTATTTTTCAACAGATGATATTTTCTTCCTCAATGCACATTATCAAACCTAATGAAGAAGTAAAGCATTACGCGGATATTTATTTCTCTGTCTTAATTTGGGGAGCACCGTTTGTCCTTATCAACTACGTTTTAGTTGGTTGGTTAATGGGAATGTCTAAAGTAAAGGCTGTGCTATTTCTACAAGTATTAATTAATCTGCTTAATATTATTATGGCAGTAATTTTTGTTTGGGGCTTTCATTGGAATGTGCAGGGAGTTGCCTTTGCAACACTAATTGCTCAAATAATTTGTACTTTGTTAGGCATTTGGTTTATTTATCGTAATTTACCGAAATCCAATCAACAAACTGATTTAAAATCGATACTATCTTGGCAATCATTAAAAGGAGTGATTTTAGTTAATACCAATTTGATGATTCGTACCATTTGTTTATTAATCGTTACCAACCATTTTATCTCGATTGGTTCGAGTTTTAGCACCGAAGTGTTAGCTGCTAATGCCGTTTTGTTTCAAATTCACTATTTAATGGCTTATTTGTTTGACGGGTTTGCCAATGCCTCAAGCGTATTTAGCGGTAAGGCGAAAGGTACTAAAGATATTAAGTTATATAATCAAACCTTACATTGGTCACTGCAAGCTTGTATTATTTGTCCTCTAATATTAATTGCTTTATGGTTTGGATTTAATACAACAATTATTAAATTATTAACCAATCAAACCGAAATCATCACAATCTGTTTGCAATATCAATATTGGCTTACTATCTTTCCTATTGTGGTTGCTGGTGGTCTTATTTATTATGGCGTTTTTTCTGGGATCAGTTACACTTCTTCTATTCGTGATTCTATGATTCTTGCCTTAATTTTATGGCTGATATCACAATATATCTGTGTACCAATATGGGGAAATAATGGATTATGGCTTTCTTATATTTTATTTAGCTTAGGTAGAACTTTATTTTTAGTAATGTGGGTAAAAAATTCTAAAAGATATATACTAAACTAAATAACCAATTATCTTTTAAAAGTCTAAAGTATTTATACCGTTCAAAGCATTAATTAGATAGTTATATAAAAGATAATACAAAGCTTTTGTTTCTGAATTAACCTGTTGTGTAAGCAACTATACCATTTTATATTTTTTAAAATATATCATATATTTTAAATAGTTAAATCATAACTATGGTTTAATAAACTTACGATTTGTTCAAACGGCACAGAACCGTCGAGCATTATTGTGATCCAGTGATTTTTATTCATATGATATGCGGGTAATATATCTGAATTAATTTTTATTATAGAAATTAATTCAGGATCAGATTTAACATTAATTATTTCCACCATATCTTTTGAATTTAGACCTAACTTATTCTTTTCCACTGACATAATTAACCCCAACCATTTAGCATTAGTTTTATGTCTAATAACCTGATAGTTAGGGTAATTTTCAAAAGTATGGTCAATTTGAATATCGTTCAAAGTATGAGCATATTCAATTAATTTATTCTTAAGGCTTATTGTTATTTTTCTTTTTCAATTCACCCAATCTAATACAATAATATAAACAGCTTATTTAATATATAACATGCTAATTAAGCCTTATAAAATCACTGTTATACATAATAATATCAAAATAAGGTGTCAACAATAGCTATAAATTTAACCTATTTATTTTTGTTCTTTACAAATTTCATCTATTGATAACGTTGCTGGCACATTACGATCATCATTGAATTGAAAACGAAATAAAAACCGAATATCATAAGCACGTAATACTTCAATCACGTCTTGCTTATTACAAAATTGAGCATTAAGCCCAAGCCTGATATTTTCTGTAATGTCTACTATTGATACACTTTGGCTATCGGTCGGCATATTATATTCAAAAACAATATTATTAAGGTTACCAAAAATGTTAGTTATTTCATAACCCGCATCCACTTTAACCGGAAATTCGCCACCTTCACCTAATATCGACCTTTTTGCACTATCAGCAAAAGCTTTAGTTATGTTTGCTGATGGTGGTAATTCAGCACTATACGCATTCGAAATTGTAAAAAGAGCAGAAAGTAACACTGCCAATTTCATTAGCTTTTTCACTTTAATATTCCTTACTTTTAGATTTAACAGTCATATTGATTTTATTATAAAAAACATCTAAATGAAAAACAAATCAAATAAATTCACAACAAAATAAGCGGTTTATAAAATAACTATATGAAAGAATTGATATTTATACTTAATAGTCATATCGTTATACATACGTCACAATTAATTGCTGACAACTAAAAAATATCATTTTAAATCGATACAATCAAAAAAGGTAACCATATTGGCTACCTTTTAATAGTATTAACTGAATAAAATTACTTTTTATGTGGATGAGGATCTTTAACTGAATCACCCTGTCCAGACATAATATACCAACCATTTTTGCTGTGCGGTTTTTTATTATAATCAGGGCAAGGAGGTAACGATTTCTTACTTTGGTTAGAATAAATATAGCCACAGTCAGCGCACTTATAAGTGCCAGACGAAACATCACTACCGTATGGAGCAAATTTTTGTACCATTATAAGTCCTCCTAATAAATTAGTGATAAACCCAATGCTTATCACTGTTATATCTAAACGCTGATTTAAGAAAAAAGCAAGTGTAGTTTTTTAAAAATTGCTCAATAAACAAGTCTTTTTAGGTGATATAAAAACCATCAGGTATGGTATTGATTTTATTAAATTTTTATTTATCAGTTGCCAAGCTGTTGGTTAATATTTCTAATTCTACAGATATATCTGAAATAGAAATCAAACAAGTTGTGTAACTATCCCCTAAGTAACTATCCCCTAAAATAGTACAACAAAAAAGTAGAAAATTCTCTATGATAAAAGAAAAGGGGATTTAATTATGAAAAAAATGACTGAACATCAAATCGTGGCTATTTTAAAAAAAGCTGAAGCGGGTATTCCCGTTAAAGAACTGTGCCGTAAATATGGCATGGGTAATTCAACTTTCTATAAATGGCGAGAAAAATACGGCGGAATGGAAACTTCGGATATCAAACGCTTAAAAGAGCTGGAGGCTGAAAACCGCAAGCTTAAGCAGATGTTTGCCGAACTGAGCTTAAAATCTCAGCTGCAGGAAGAAATCATAAAAAAACTTTAGTGCCCACAAAGGCACGTAAAACGTGGGCACAGCAACTACAACAAAATCATTCAGTTACTATTGCTATGAGTTGTGCCATTGTTGGCTTAAGCCGTTGTGCTTACTATTATCAACCTAAGTTACAGGATGATTCGGTGATTGTTTCGGTGTTGAATGCTATCACAGACCGGCATTTACGCTGGGGCTTTCCTAAATGCTTTAATCTTATCAAAAAGCTCGGCTATAAATGGAATCATAAACGGGTGTATCGGGTGTATTGCCAATTAAAGCTTAATCTCAGGATAAAGCGTAAACAGCGCATTCCTCCACGAAGCCCAGAAAGGCTATCAGCACCCAATAAACAAGGTGAATGCTGGTCAATGGATTTTATGTGTGACAGTAGTCGTAATCAACGTCGCTTTAGAACATTCAATGTCATCGATGACTTTAATCGTGAGGCGTTAGGGATTGATATTGCAGTAAGCTTACCAGCAGGAAGGATTACCCGCTACTTAGATAAACTGGCTGAATATCATGGGTATCCATTAAAAATACGGGTCGATAATGGGCCAGAATTCACCGGAAACACGTCTACTAATTGGGCAAAAACATGGTATAATTATAGATTACATCAAACCCGGTAGCCCTTATCAAAATGGCTATATTGAACGATTTATAACACCGAAAGACCGCATGAGACATTAAATAACATGACACCGATTGAGTATAAAACACTAAAACAAGCAGCTTAATTTTCTACGTGAGTTGTATACTAAGTTTGGGATATTTACAATATCATTCCATCGTATCCAATGTATGTAAAAGATTATCAGGTTTCTCTATCAAAAAAAGGTACTAGATTAATGAGTATTATATTTCCTGATTGGTATGACGATTTGTATCAATTTGAATGCGAATCTAAAGGTGTTATATTGAATTTTGAAATTACAGTAAATGGAAATACACGCACGTTCAATTTTTATGATCCGATACGGTTTATTCAAGATATGGAAGATGAAATAGCTGATATAGGATATTTTAAAGATGAATATGCTGTAGTTCTTAAAAAAGTAACAAAAGACAACATTATCAAATATTTATTGTCAATTTGATTTGTATGCTCGGATAACCATGATATTTGACCAGTTTATCTAGATAGTAAATAACACTACCAGCTGATAAGCTCACCGTAATATCAATATCTAATACTTCTCTTTTAAAGTCATCAATAATTACGTACTAAAACAACGTTAGCTTCGACTTCTATCATCCAAATTCATTGACCAACATTCACCTTGTTTGTTGGATAACGATTACTTTTCTAGTGTTCGAGGTAGAGTACGCTTTTTACGCTTTATTTGAAAATTAAGTTTTAACTCACAATACACCCAATAAACACGTTTGCAACTCTATTTATAGCGAGCTTTCCGATACAATAAAAAATTTCGGCCCACCAGCGTAAATGTTTTTCAGCTATATCACTTAATATCAAAATAATCATTGAATCATCCAATAATTTAGTTGGATAATAGTAAGTACAACGACTTAATACCACAATAGCGCGACTGATAGTAATTGATTTACAAGGATAATTATGGGACATTTTATCTTTAGAAAAATCTAAGATATATTCAATTTTGATGGTACACTTAATGAATAATAAAAAAATCCACAGTAGCAAAAAGAAAGAACCCGAATTGTTGAAATGAACTTACATATAAAAAATAAAATGTTACAAAATAAAGATGATTCAATTAAAGATACTTTTTGCTATTTATTATTTGAGATAGGTTTTTTTCATGCCAATCTAATTGAAATTACAATAAAAAATGCAGAAGAATATCTATATCTAGTTAAAAATGATATTGATATAAAAAACCTTTTAATTTGGATTTGTCAATGTGTAGACCAATGTTTCATTTCTCACCATGATAAGGATGATTATTATACTATAAAAAACTATTCTTCTGAAATTGAAAGCAAATGGAATAATGGCTGGAAACCAAGAATACAATCATTAATTTAAAAATTATAAAATATCAAAAAGTTACATCATAATTTAGTAATTTACATTACTACTCTTATTCCAACTAAAACAACTGTCCAGAAAAACTGACCGATGCAAATAGAGAAATACTGTCAGAATGTAGCTATCAGCTTTGAAGTAAGCACATTAAGGAAATTGGACAGGAATCCATAGAGCAACACCTCAGATATTAGGGACAATATTTAGACAAATAAACTGGCTTACATTACAATAATTTCAGATACAATGATCTGGAAATAGAACGCTTTATTCTGGCAAACCTGATTAGATTATTAGGTGGCTTGAATCTGTGTGCACCTAATGAATTTTAATTAGGTTTTGGTCTATTGTTGGGGAATTGTAATAAATCATAGATAATTAGAAGTAAAATATGCAGTGAACTAAATGCAAAAAGGCTCTTGTAACTGTACAAAATAAAACAGGTACAAAGGAACGTATCATTAGGATGATTTTAGTTGGAATGCGAAAATTGGAGCTCAGAATTCTAATGGCACGCATTTGCAGATTTATACCTATAGCGATCCTATGGCGGTGAAATTATTAGGATATTTTATTAATTATGAATAAGAGAAAATACAATAATCCTTACCATCCATTTCCCTATGAAATGAAAGGTCAATTCTTTGAAAGATTGGAAGAAAATAAAACTCGTTTTATTGAGATTTATTCTATTGAATATGAGAAACCTGAGGAAGAAGATGACGAATGGGAATTTTCCTTGTATTCACTTTATATAGATCAACTTATAAGACCAATAATAGATGAGAAAGAAGTGTTTTTTTTATATAAGCTGCGTACATATTATGCAGACCCCACATTAACGGATAATAATAGTGCATTCAATCAATCTATAACTTCATTTGAACAATATGTTTTTTCTAATTTCGATGAGTTATTAGAATATGTTGAACAACGATGGAGAATAGGATTAAGTGATTTTGTTCCAATTAATGAAACACATATACCTTATTGAAAAATAAATTGATAATACCTATAAGTAATACAAACTAATTATAAATAACAATATTACCAAAACCAAAAAATAATAGTGGCAGGCATTTAATTGATGAAAATCAATTTTATTAAATTATTCTAGCTATTTCTATTACATTATCAATATAAAATATTTGATATAACGTTTAATTTATTATATATTTACAAATATTTTAATAAATAAGGAGTATTAAGTGTTAAGTAAAGCAATTAATTCATGGCTTGATGGCTATAGAAAAATGTTTCGTTATAAAGGACGTTCAACTCGTAGTGAGTTTGGATTTTTTATTCTTATTCAATGTATATTAGTATGGCTCTCTTTTGTACTGCTATTCAGTATGGACAAAATATTACCAAGTACTATATTAGGAATCTGTGTAATGTTAATTTTTATCGTTACTTTTCTTACAATATTGTCTTACAATGTTAGACGATTACATGATATAGGTACAAGCGGTCTGTGGTGTTTTGTTTATCTTCTCTGTCCAGGAGCTATAATAGGTGCATCTTTAATAATAAAACCAACTTCAGGAGAAAACCAATACGGACCTAACCCAAGAATATTGTCAAATTAGTAAAATACTCCTTCACTCCGCATGGTGAAGGGAGTACAATTTCCCCTATATTCAGCTCTTTGTTCTTAACTATTTTATCTACCTCTCTTATTCTCAGTTTTAACATAACTTTCAACTAACATTTTAATGATTATAAATATCCTATTTTTAGTACAAAACTAACGTAGATAATGATATTGTTTATTTTCGTGTTTTATATTCAATAAATGCCATATTTAATACATCTTCCTAAAAATGAGCCCAGTCACAGTGACTTAGAAAACCAATATTACAGTGCCGGTTTCAAACAGTGATTGTTACAATATGGACTAAGGCAAAGTATGAGTCGAAGATGAAGCTGCTTTGATAATGCGGTTGTTGAAAACTTTTTCATATACTCACCCCCATATTATTCATGATTGTTACTATAAAAACAGGAAGCTGACTAACAAAGCACTATTTGAATATATTGAAATCTATTATAATTATATACATCATCAAGGTGGGCTCTGTCTAATATTTTGGTGAGAATCTAATTAATTGAATTGGTTAAATTTTTAAAAATACTGGAGAAAATAAATGGATTTAACTGATTTTCTTAGGACTGGGATATATTTGGGATTAAAAGTAGAGTTACCAGAGAAAGAAATATATTCTATTTTTCAAAAAAAAGATTTGGGTAAAAAATATTATTTTGATAAATTTAAAAAAAGTGAAGGTTTTTCTTATTTTTACGATTCACTGGAAATAATGGTTGTTAATTCCAAGATATATTCAATAGGATTTGATTTAGCTCGTCATCCAGTTACTTTATTGAATAATATAATCATATATTCTGAAACAAGTTTTGAACTTATTATGAAATATCTTGATATTGCTGATATAAATTGGTCTTTTGAAAAACAATATTGTTATAGTCGCGAATTAACAATCAAAACCGAAGGAAATGTTTTAATTGGTTGTGTATATAATAAAGGCAATTATTGGCTATCAAAATTCAAAACATTCAAAAAGTAAAAGGGGATTTTCTACTTTTTGACTGTACTATTTAAGGGAATAGTTACAATTGCAAAGATGAGTTAATAGCCAAAGCAGAAGCAATTGGTGTCTATGATTAATGCCGACAAGTTAAGGGATTTATTAATATTTATAATACAGGTAATCCCATAAATCGATTTTGTGGAAAACGCCTAATGATATTTTTAAAGGATCATTTCAACCATGGAGAGTAAACTTGCCGATGTTTTTCTACAGACTTTTTAGCAAGGACCAATTAAGCAACCAACCATCGCCATAGGAATAAAAATTGGAAATATAATCAAACCAATCATATCGCCCTGGATGTCAATATCTGATTCTTTTTTATGATTTGATTTAACAAATACAGTAATTGATTCTGGTAATAAATATTGATCAGATAATGTATTGGATTGCTTATAGAAGTTTCCTTTGGTTTTAAATAGAACTTGATAATAACCATCTCTCAAAATCGATTTTGATTTATATTTCGCTAATAATTTTTTATTGTTTAAGGCTTTTACCTCAGGAATAAAATTACTATATTGAGCAACAATTTCATCACTTAAATTTTCTTGATAAAATGTAATTGATACACTTTCAATATCATCTTTATTTTCAGCTAAAAAATCATGGTAGCTTTTAAGTTCTAGTATGGCTTCGGGACTAGTAAATTGATATGAGTATTCCTTTGATTCAGCAATAATCCCTACACTTTTTTCAACTTTTAATTTTATAATTGTGTCATTACTAGGCAAAATTTGCGTTTGCTTATTTGCACAACCACAAAGACAAAAAATAAAGATAAAAACAAGTTTTTTCATTAGGGTTTTCCTACTTCAAATATTTAGATAAGGATGAATCATTATTTTATGTTATCCCATTTTCTGTAAACTTATTGATTTTTTTAATATACAAGAATAAGTAAAATTAAAGAATAGACTTTTTGAGCTCCAATCAAATTTTCGATGCTTCTTGTTTGGCTTGATGAATGATGGCTTTAGCTATCCATTGCGATAGTGATATTACATTTTGATCATCAAGTCCCCAGATATCCTTGAGTACCATAAATATTTCAGAACCGTAAATAATTGAAATAGCATAAACTACTTTATCATAAAGCTCATTTGGTAGTTCAGCTTTGAGTGGGGATAATATTGTTGTAAGAGTTTCTTTACGATTACCTCGTACCAATTTTTCGGTTTGTGGTGATAATGATGACCGTTCTGTTGCCCACTGTTGTAATGAAACCCTTAATGCTGCACGTAGCGCCCCTTCATGCTTTAGCATTTGAGGAAAAGCAAAAGCTAAAAAATCATTAATACGTTCTTCTGCATTTTGTTTTTTTGATTGCCAACTAAAAATAGGTTCTAATGAACTTTCTACCACAGCTGTAATTAGAGCACTTTGTGTTGGAAAATAGCGGTATGCTGTTGCTCTGGATATACCCGATTTATCAGCAAGTTCAGTTATGGTAAGCTCACAGCCTTGTTCTAATGCTTCTAATGCAATATTAATTAAACGCTCATAAGTCCGTTTTTTTACGCCAACATATGTTGGGTGCGATACTAAAGTTTTCTGAGTCATTAAGAATATATTTAATTTATCGTAATTTTAAATATGATACTGCATTTTAATAAATTAGTTAAAATTTATCATTTCCTAAAAAAATGAGACTTAAATCTCATTTTTGATATATAATGTATGACAATTAATCACCCTTTTGTTACAAATATTTACCTAATTAACTCATTTAGGAGTAATAAATGGCATCAACTAGTACAATTTATTTGGTTACTACATTAGACACCAAAGGGCAAGAAATCGTTTATATTAAAAATATTCTTGATTTAAAAAATCTCAACTGCAAAATTATTGATGTTTCTACACAATCTCATCAATTTAATCATTTAGCAACTATCACAGCAGAAACCGTCGCTAGTTACCATCCAGACGGTAAACAGGCTGTTTTTTGTGGCGATAGAGGTAAAGCAATTGTTGCAATGGCTGAAGCTTTCAAATTGTTTCTGATGACTCAAAACGATGTAGAAGCCATACTAGGTTTAGGTGGTTCGGGAGGAACTGCATTAATTACTCCAGCCATGCAATCATTAGCTGTAGGAATTCCTAAACTAATGGTATCAACAATGGCATCTGGTGATATTTCTGGTTATATCGGTGCAAGTGATATTGCAATGATGTATTCGGTTACTGATATTGCTGGAATTAATGTCATATCTAGGAAAGTTTTAACCAATGCAGCTAATTTTATTGCTGGCTCAATTCTATTTAAAACCCAAGATACGATTGAAGATAAGCCTGCAATTGGTTTAACTATGTTTGGTGTCACAACTAAATGTGTTCAATCTGTATCAACTAAATTAAACGGGCAATATGATTGTTTGGTTTTTCATGCAACAGGCAGTGGTGGCAAAGCAATGGAAAAACTAGCTGATAGCCATTTATTGCACGGTGTGCTTGATATTACAACAACGGAAGTATGTGATTATTTATTTGGCGGTGTTTTAGCCTGCGATGAAGATCGTTTTGGTGCCATTGCAAGAAGCCAAGTACCTTATATTGGATCGTGTGGTGCACTTGATATGGTAAATTTTGCAAGCCCTGATACTATTCCTCAAAAATATCAAGATCGCCTATTTTATCCACATAATCCACAAGTGACATTAATGCGAACAACGCCAGAAGAAAATCAAAAAATGGCTAATTGGATAGCAAATAAACTTAATCAATGCCAAGGTTATGTCACTTTTATTATTCCTGAAGGTGGTTTTTCTGCTTTAGATATTGAAGGTGGTGCTTTTTGGTCACCAAAAGCAAATCAAGCATTTATTGATGAATTTGAAAAAACCTTTATCCAAACTCAAAAAAGAAAGTTAATAAAAACCCCTTATCATATAAACTCACCGCAGTTTTGTGATCTTATCATCAATGAATTTACAAAAATAATGAAATAAATATTTGGAGAATATTATGGGTAGTCAACGCACTCAATTGTTAAAAAAATTCCACGACATGATAGCTAAAGGTCAACCAATTATTGGTGGTGGAGCTGGTACAGGATTATCAGCAAAATGTGAAGAAGCTGGTGGTATCGATCTTATTGTTATCTATAATTCAGGGCGTTACCGTATGGCAGGTAGAGGTTCATTAGCAGGATTACTTGCTTATGGCAATGCTAACGAAATTGTAATGGATATGGCTAAAGAAGTATTACCAGTAGTTAAAAATACGCCAGTACTAGCGGGTGTAAATGGCACAGATCCATTTTGTCAATTTGACCAATTTTTAGATAAATTAAAAGAAGCGGGATTTGCTGGCGTGCAAAACTTTCCAACTGTTGGACTCATTGATGGCAACTTCAGAGCAAACCTAGAAGAAACAGGAATGGGATACGCTTTAGAAGTCGAAATGATCCGCAAAGCACATGAAAAAGATCTACTTACAACACCTTATGTATTTAGTGAACAAAATGCGATCGATATGGCTAAAGCGGGTGCAGATATTTTAGTACCTCATATGGGACTAACGACGGGAGGGAGTATTGGTGCAGAAACAGCATTAAAACTAGCTGACTGTGTGCCACTAATCAATCAATGGGCAAAAGCGGCTAAAGCAATTCGCCCAGACATTATTATTTTATGTCATGGTGGTCCTATTGCTACCCCTGAAGATGCTGAATATATTTTAAAAAATTGCCCTGAATGTAATGGATTTTATGGAGCAAGTTCAATGGAACGTTTACCAACAGAAATTGCACTAAAACAAACGACAGAAAGATTTAAATCAATTCAACGACACTAACAATAATATAAGCAATAACAGCGCAACTAATGTATCGCGCTGTTATTTTTTTAAGAGAAGTGAAATTCGTTAAACTTTATTCTGATTGAAACATTATATTATTAATATCTACGCATATTTGTTATATGGCAATTTAAATTTAACAGAAACCCTAATCCCATGTAAAAATATGCATAAAAGCTTTAACAAATAAGTAAATAGCAAAACCACCAACCACTTTCAAAATTATCTTCGATTTGAAATAATTGTTTAATAATACTATTTAGATAATAAAAAATGAGATTAGTCTAACAATTCCTTCTCAAAAAGATTAAAATTGATAAATATTATTGATAAACTGGCAAATATTTTTACCAGTTTAGGCTTAAATTAATCGCAAAGTAATAGTACTAAGCAGGAACAGATGAACACTCCCCCAAAATGGTTAAGGTTGTTAATTGATGAGAATTGCTCATTTGAACGACTATTAGCCAAACTTACGAAAGCCTTTAACTGTACATTTACTTATAAAAATGATAGTGGTATTGCTAAAGCTAAGTTAGATGATTTTACTATAATAATTCATGACAAAATTGATCGTACTTTTGACATCGTCCTTAATCCATCTTATATTCTTACATTCATGATTACAGAGGATAAATCTCCTAATTACCACGTTGAAAAGCATATTCAAACAACCTTAACCAATCATAGTATTATCTATCAACACTCACAAACCAAAGATCATGCCTATCCCATTGAACTTCCTTTTTGGCAAGCGCCCAACGATGACATTGTCATAAAATCCAAAGGCGATGCTTTAACCGCCTATTGTAAAATATGGTATAAACCTGCCAAGTATTCTAAATTTACGGGTATATTTCAGTTTTCTAATGTTTGGGCAATGCGTTTTGAGCGAAACAAACAGTGTGCTTATTACAGTCATTGTGATAGCGATGATGTTAATTCTTGTTATTGGGTTGTTCCTGAATCATCATGGCTTGAGCAATTAGTCAATGAACGACAAACTCATTTCCCTAATTGGCAACAATATGATCGCGGTGACTATTGGCATTACATTATTCAAAGTGATTCATTCTACGTAGAAATCATCGCTAAACAGATCAAAATATCAAAAAAGCAATTAAAAGGTATTTTTTAAGATAAAATGGCAATATATAAAGGTCAAATCATAACTTGATATTCAATATACTATGAATCATCTAAATTTTTTTATAAACAACTTTATAAAGAAAGATAAAAAACAACGATATCACTTTCTCATTAATGGAAAGTGGCAGAAATTTGCCAATAATATCAAATATCTTGATAAACATTTGAATCACCATTGTGTAAGAATCGATAACAATGCTTTTGAAAAATTTGCTCAAATTATAAAACACTATACCATTAAATCAGGATATTATTATGATGCCTATACCAATGGGATGGAAATATCAACCCATTGTCTAGATAATATTCATGATGATAGCCTACTTATCTGCTCTGATAACAATATTGCATTTTATTTTCATCATGATAATTGGATATGGTTTTGCCAAATAAAACCTTAAGCAGCATTATAGATAAAACAGGTAACCCAAAATATGCACTCATTCAATGATATAAATCAACTTTTAATCGACTGCATTAATCTACAGGATAATTTATTAAATAAACTCTATTTATTAGCTAATCAGCCTAAAGCCGTTGAATTAATTAAAACACATTTAACCCAAAAGTTTGATCCCTTGTTATTACACTTGATCAAACAATTTCCAGAAGCAATCAAAATAAGCTTATTACCTGAAATTATCAACATTATGCAATATTTAGATGGCAATACAAAATTATGCCAAGAGATTATTTTAAGTATCAATACACAGTGGCTAGAAAAACATCTTTGGAATTATATTATACCTATTTTAGGGCAACAGAATTATGAAACATTTGGTATATTGATGTATTTATTCAATTCATTTAGCCAGAAGTTATCAAAAAAATTGGCTATTTTAGCTTTACAAAGTGACGATAAAGATGTGCAAGAAATCGGTGAGTTTTATTTATCAAATAATAGATGCCTTTTGGATGATGCTCGAAGTAGCTTGATATGCTGATTACAACAGAATCGTTAAAATCATTTTTTAAGTTAATTGTACAAAGTAATAAAAGGATTAATCATGCAGGGGTTTTTTGATAGATTAATGTTTGGTGAACTAAAGGATGTAATGATCGCTGGCTATATTGATTATGCTACCCTACCGATTTTTCCCCCATTTTATGACAGATTATATTTTATTATTGATGAAGTTATTTTTGAGTTATATCTCAGTGAAGCAGGTATTATACAATATAATGAATTAACAGAAATTAAAGCATGGTTTACTTTAGATGATGATGACCATTTTTCATTGATGTCAATTTATTCACAATTATTCAAAACTGAGCAGGCTGTAATTATCACCGATAGAACATACTCATCAATACCCTTCTCCTCAATGAGTATAAGTTACGTCAATGGTCAAGACTGCGGTAATTTACTTTTTGACCCAAATCATTTTTTTGGTTTTACATTTTTATAAAGGTTATAAATGTTAGATATTATTGATTTTATTGAATCATCATATAAAGATAATTCAGAGTTAAAACACAAACTAGAATTAGTCAAAAAATTAATTACCTACTTGTCTGAACATGATATCGACAGAACTGTTGGTGAGATTATACCTATCTTGGGCTGTAATACAGGTTATAGTGAATATCGAATCATTAATGACTGTGAATCGGATAACCCTTCACTGTGGTCTGAGTACCAATATAATGGCGAAAAGGTAAGGCTGAATTCTGGCGATATTGTACTCACAATGAAAAAATAAATTTTTGATAATGGGTTAGCACTATCAATAAGTAAATTAAGCAATAAATTAAGTGATAAAATGAATATAAAAAAATAAACGCACTATTTAAAAATAGACGTTTATTTTATTAGATTAATTTTGCTGGCAAGTTAAGTATTTATGCAGTTGCATTATTGCTATTTATTTCAACCACCAAAACATGACCTTGATCTTTCAAAAAGTATTCATCATCTTGTGGAGCGCGTAATGACATCATTTTATCATCACCCACCTCCATGGTATCGCCTGGCCTCATTGTTGCACCGCTATCACGCAAATACTGTAGGATATTGCCAAACATTTCAAAATAATATTCCCCCTCATCATGGCTATTGGCTAATACAGCAAAATCAGGCAAGCCAAAAATATCCGCACCATAAGTACGCATCCATACCCCTTTAACACCCTCTACCTCATATTTCACAAATCCACAAAAGAACGAGGGTAAGCAATAGCGTAAACTATCAATTCCATCTTTATCTGTAACCAATTTGCGAATAGTATTTATCGGTAGCGAAGTATGTCCATTTCCGTTAATCACAGCTAAAGCATTAAACTCCTCCAAACCAGCTGCTAAACGGGTTAAAGCAAGGTATTGCTCAAGTACATCTTGCTCATACCCAACATAATATAAAATTAAATGGCTATCATTATTGCGAATTTGCGCTTTGATATCCTGATTATAATGTGCAGGTGCAATACAAGTTTCTAATACCTCTGCAGGATATGGAGCATTGATACCGAATAGCTTAATCACGTGTTTTCCCCAACCAACTAAGATATAGCATCCATCATCTAACTGCCCCAATGGCTGTTGGCATTGGATATCTTTCATAGAAGAATCTATATTACGTAATTTATTTAATAAATTATTTTCATCAAAACAAAATTGTCCTTTAAAAACGACTCCTAATGCTAACGGTTCTTTAATCTCTGGATTTTCAACCAGATTCCCGCTTGCTTGTTGTTGCTGTGTTTTTTTGCCAAATAGGCGTGAAAAAATATTCATTTACTATTCCTTAATATTAAGTTTTTCTAAAATCTATTATTATCAATAAGGATACTAACCATTATATTAATAAATCTGATTTATACTAAAGATTACTCAACAAAGTATTCCATCACCAATACCATTCCACCATTTTGTAAAAAAGATTCTTGTACCAATGGATTACGCAATAACATTTTTTTGCCCTCAGTATCTTCAGTAGTATGACCTGCACGTATCATTGCCCCACTATCCCGCAAAGAAAGCAATAAATTATTGAACATGTTCATATATTTTTCTCCATCTTCATAACTATTAGCTAATATAGCAAAATCAGGAAAACCAAAAGCATCGGCACCATAAGTACGCATCCATATGCCATCAAAATGGTCAACATTAAATTCCTCAAATCCAATAAAAAATAAAGGTAAACAATTACGTAACAAATACACGCCTTTTTGTTCGGTTGCCAGTGCACTGGCAACATGAGTTGCTAAAATTTGATGAGCTTTTGCATTAATAAGAGCGCACATATCACTATGTTCAAATCCAACAGCAAACTGTGTTAGAGCAACATATTGTTCAACTAAATCCTCTTCAAAGCCAACATAGTACAACATTATATGGCTTTGATGATGATAAACTTGTTGTCTAAAATCTTGCCTTTTTTGACTACTTTCAATACAAGGTTCTAAAATTTCGGCAGAACAAGGGGAATTAAAGCAAACGATTTTAATAATGTGCTTACCAAAGACTGCATGTATATCAGCTCCATCAGCTATTTGCTCAATTGATGATTGCAAACGAATATTTTTCATTGATGAATCAATTTTGCGTAATGTTTTTAATAATTTATGTTGATCAAAAGAGAGTTTGCCATTGAATAGAACGATCAAAGATAAAGGATTTTCAATAGAAGAATTTGGCACAAAGATGTCATCTGATTGCTGGATTTCATTATCACCACGCCTAAACAAGCGAGAAAATAACCCCATTTTATATTCCTTATTAAATTCATCTTCTATTACCTAAATAGCACAAGCCTAATTGGGTACGGTTTTGTATACATTATATTTATATTGTAGAGTATTTAAAATACCAAACGATCAATTTTTTAACAAACATATCTTGGATAATTTTTAAGCTCATCGACTAAAACATCGATTAAACAACATAGCATCACTTTTATTACGTATAGCATTAGGTATTATGTTTTTGGCGCATGGGTTAACTAAACTTCTTGTTTTAACCCCCTCTGGTACAGCTCAATACTTTGAATCTATTGGATTTCCAGGATTTGTTGGTTATTTAACAATTGCTTTTGAAATTGCTGGTGGCGCTTTATTACTTTTAGGAATTCTAACTCGTATAATCAGCTCACTCACTGTTATTCAGATGATTGTTATAAGTTTTATTCATTCAACAAATGGTTGATCATTTAGCAATACAGGTGGAGGTTGGGAATATCCTGCTTTTATGGCTTTGAGTGCATTTAGTCTTGTATTATTGGGGACTGGAAAAATTAGCGTATTACCTCAAAGATATCATTCATTAACAAAATAATATGATCCTTCTATTGAATTGAACTCTCTAAACAATAACTTCCAGTACAAATAAAAAATATAGAAATTGCTCGTATTGTTTACAGTAATTTGAGAAAATATTATAAACAATACAAGCAGTTCCCATAAATTATTGTTTATAACATTTTTATTATTAGCATGAAAAATACAAAGAAGAATTACAGGTGAAATAGTATGAAAGAATATAGTTGGGTTTGGGTTTTTAAGAGAGACAATATTTCAATGGTATCTGCGGTATTTTCGTCCCTTGAAAAAGCAGATAACTGGGTAAAGCTTAACAAATTAACAGGCGTTTTGACTAAAATGCCGATAGATATTGGTGGTTATGATTGGTGTATACAAAATAGTGCACAAATGCTTGAGCACTATCATTATCAAGAAGGTATTAGATAAAGTTATATTAAATTGTTAGGTTTGTTTAAACTCACTTTATTAGTAATAGCAAAATTTTATAAATACTATAATTGACATAAATCTTACCAAGAAAAATGATATTTAAGAAAATCAGAATATTAATAATATGATACATAATGAAATAAAATTCTTGGCAACAAATATTAACTGTTATACCGAAGATCAAGTATTAATTATTGGTATCAGCAACGATCTAATATTTCCCAACAATTACTTAATATTATCTAGATTTGATGAAGATGAAGGTGATGTAGATGAATCAATAGGTATTCAAACTCATCTAACCGAAATCGAAGTAGCTAAAGCAGTTAAAAGTATCGTTTTGAAAAAAAATACACTTACCATAGAGATAAATAAACATAAAACCGAGCAAATACAGGCTAAAAAAATTATTATTGAATTTAATGAACTAGATAACACGTTGTTAATTAAATATATTAACGATATTTTCTCAGATAGTTCAGCAACTGTAATTATTAATGTATAAAAGAAGAAAAAAGAAAAATAACATGCTTTATCAACATGAATTTATAGCTTGTATCACACAAAAAATATCTGAAAAACAGGACCTGTTAGACATTAGAAAATCACTTGTTTATTTTAAAAACAAAGGCATGTCCAAAAATTGTATGTATGTGTGCTTGCAAAACTTAACATATCCTAATAGTGAAGATATTATTTTAGAATTAATGGATTTTGTAACAGGTTTTTGTCATTCTGATTTGGCTGTATACTAACATCAAAAAGAATAGATGTAGCAATTATCAAGATATAAGTATTTACATCAAATCACCCACATTGCATAAAATGATACAAGTGCGTATGTAAATGTAATAAGCTATTCTTCTGATTTAAATTAAGAAATATTTTCTATTAACCGGTTTATTATAGAATTTGGAGACAGAATCAACCTTACCCTTTAAATAACAAATTCACAAAATCTAGGATGGGATCCTTAATGAAATTTATTTATAGAAATGATAAAACAAAATCGCTTCATTGGGAATTTTGTGAGAAAAATAAAGCTCCTTTTATAGAGTTAAGTATTATTAATCATAAATTCACTAATATCTTTTATGATATAAGCAATTATCATATCTCTTTAGAAGAAATTTCTGATGATATAAAAAAATTATATTTAGCTTACATCGAATTTTGTATGCTTTCCGATCCTATAATTGAAGATTCGTATAACCAATACTATTTTTTTAATTTAATCGTAAAAAGTGAGCATGCTAATTTTTTAGCAGAAAAATTATATGATTATCTTTTATTTAGATTAAGCAATTAAGTTAGAATATTTCCACTATTAGTCAGGTTTAATTAAATAGTAGTCAAAACAGTTAGGGCAATATTTTTCTAGCCAATTTTTGGCTCTTGCACTAATAAAACAGCCTAGTATTTCAATTCCCATAAAAAAATCAGAATCATCAAGTTCGTTGCCAACAAAAGTAATATATTCCGAAGGGTTTTGCATATCGATAAGTTTATTTTTGTTTAAATGAATTTGGCTTTCTATACTAGACAAGTAATAATCTGGCATATCCTGATTTAATTTTACATCATTAATGCCATCAAAAATTAAATCCACTGGTTCATATAGATCATCTAAATAATCAGTTATATCTTTATTCACATCCCATTTTGTCCAATCAAGATTAATAATTTTCTTTTTTTCTATTTCATACAAAAATTTAATGCCTTTTAATGAGGAATTTTCGATTAGTTCCTTTATTTCTTTTGTAAAAATAAAGTTATTACTTGAAAAATAAGCTTTTGGAGTAAAAGGTCCGGTACGTTCGATAGCAATAGACTGCTTATTTTCATCCCAAGGTGTTAACCCTGTCCAAAGTATATCGCCCCAGTCGCCCCAAGGGGCGGTTTTATTTTCAATTAAGAATAGGAAGCGCTGATCTTTTGATTTCATGATTATGTACCTTTACATTGATACCCAAATAAACGTGTTATGACACTAGAAATAACAGCCTATATTCCATAGATCACTTAAGCTTTTTGTCAGACAATTAATTTATTTTTTTATCAATGCTTATAGCGTTACAAAAACGGTTGCATAATTATTACATGCGCAGCTATATTTTTGTTAAAACATGGTCAAGCAAAAATCACTATCTATGAAACGATACTCTAGCCAGTTGCCAGATTTTTTACTGTATCCTTGTAATATAAAATTATTTTGTTCAAGCGATATTTTCTGAATATATTCAAAAAACTCTAATTCATGTTTGAATAACGTTTTCTGTTCAAAGCGATTATTCAAATGATTAACGATAAAAACATTTGCTTCAAAAAATGACCAATTAAAAATCGATAAACAAACATTAGTTATGTGTTGTTTTGTCTCTAATTGGTAAACTGATGCAAAATATATCTTAATTTTATGAGAAAATATTTTAGTATCCAAGATATTGCAATCAGCTGTTTCTATATGTTGTATATTCATTTTTTAGCAGCTTAGTTTGTTTTAAACAATAGATTGCTTTAAATCAACAATATTATCGTAAATATCTAAAGCGCTTATTACCTAATCATATAGAAGAATGTGATTGGTATAATATTACTTTATCTGGCGATATCATTGAGTCAATTAAGAAGATTTGCTTTTTTAACTTATCTTAATTTACTCTCAGTGACGGTTTATTAAGCTTTATAGTTAACTCTTTGATACATTCATTCGCCATTTTTTTGTATTTTATCGCATTTTCTTCAGAATAGTTTTCATCAACCATTTTTTCAAAATCGGCAAGTGTACCAAAAAATTCCATTGCTTGGATTGCAAATGCGCCATTAACCCAACAAGCAAAAATAATTTGCGAGTTATCTTCGCTAGTTTTACGATAAGCTATATTCTGTATTTGATCTATATCCAAATATATGCCACGACCAACAGATAAGTTTTCGGGTAATGATGTGATTTTGGTTGACTGTATATTTAAATGTTCACCAACAAATAAATTTTTAGGCAATGCTTGAATTTCTGTATTCGCTAGACTTAAATACCCGCCTACAGATAAATGTTCTGGTAATGTTTGGATTTTTGTATTTCTTAAATTTAAATAACCACTAACAGAAAATTTTTCGGGTAGTTGTTTGATGTTTGTATTTCTTAAATCTAAATCACCACCGACGGTTAAGCCTTCAGGTAATGATTGAATATTTGTATAGGCTAAATCTAGATCGCCACCAACAAATAAGTTTTCAGATAATTTGTTGATCTGACTATTGATTAAATATAAATCTCCACCAACCGACAAATTTCTTGGTAGTATTTCAATTTCTGAATTTTCTAGATTTAAATTACCACCAATAGATAGGTTATCAGGTAATTCTTTGAGCTCTGAAAAGACAAGATCTAAATCGCCACCAATTGATAAATTTTCTGGTAATGATTGAATGTCTGTATTTCCTAGATATAAATCACCGCCAATAGATAGATTGTTAGGCAGTTCTTTGATATGTGTAAACGATAAATATAAACTACCACCTACAGATAAATTGTCGGGTAATAATTGAATTGCTGAATCTGTTAAATCTAAATCACCGCTAACAGAAAAATTTTTAGGTAGTGCTGCAATTTTTGTATAAGCTAAAACCAAATCGCCGTTAATCAATAAATTATCGGGTAATACACAAATTCCTTTTTTTGTTAAATTTAAATTATTATTAACTATGATTTTATTATCGTTAATACAGTATTTTACGCCTTTTTTGTTTAATAACTCCAAAAACTTTTCCATTATATCTCGCATAAATAATAAAGGTTGTTATAATTTTATTCTTATTCTGATATTAATATAAAATTACATATAATTACTACATTCGTGTTCTAAATCAAGCAGTAAACTTTCAGCATCAACAACTGGGGTATTAGATAGACCTGGAACTGAGAAAATACCGACTTGAGTCCCTTTTGATGATAATTTAGGCAACAAATCATCCATTATATAATCAAGCGATAATGCTTTTGGTTTGTAATTCTCCCAACCATCTATAGCACAATTTGCAGCATATTCACGAGCTGGCCATAATATAAGAACTTCACTATTGTCACCATTTATGCCACTCAAGGCAAAACCATCATAATCCAAAACCCAAGCTTTTTCGTTATCAACAATTCTTTTTATAGAATAAATGTATCTCTCCTTGCTGCCTTTATTTGACATAGCTTCGATTTCTTTGGCTGATACTTTCATAATTAGTCCTCGTATTTTTTGCTTACGTTTGGTAAGCATAGGTAATAATAATTATCATGTCAATGTTGAAAATTTGTATAAATTAGAGTATTGAAATACAGTATATTGATATCCGTGCTTTTTTATAACATGTTAAATTTTAAAATAAAATGAAAGCGTGATTTGAAATGACTGTCCACCAAAATGGGGACAGTTCACATTATTTGGTAGTATTCGGCATTGTAATCATTTTGCCGATCTTATTGGGGTAATCAAGGTAGAGTGTTTTTTATTTTATCTTAATTTACTATCGGTAACGGTTTATTAAGCTTTGTACTCAGCTCTTTGATACATTCATTCGCCATTTTTTTGTATTTTATCGCATTTTCTTCAGAATAGTTTTCATCAACCATTTTCTCAAAATCGGCAAGTGTACCAAAAAATTCCATTGCTTGGATTGCAAATGCGCCATTAACCCAACAAGCAAAAATAATTTGCGAGTTATCTTCGCTAGTTTTACGATAAGCTATATTCTGTATTTGATCTATATCCAAATATATGCCACGACCAACAGATAAAGTTTCGGGTAATTCTTGAATTTCTGTCGATTCGATGTTTAAGTGACCATCAACGGATAAGTATTCAGGTAACCTAGTCATTTTGGTAAATTTCAAATCCAAATCACCTTTAATAGAAAAGTGTTCTGGTAATGCTTCTATTTCTGTAAATCCTAAGTATAAATTCCCACCAACTGATAAGTTTTCGGGTAGCATTTTGATGTTTGTCACTGTTAAATTGAGATCACCTTGGACAGATAGGTTTTCTGGTAGTGCTGTTATGTTTGTTTTTGCTAAATTTAGACTACCACTAATCGAAAAATTCTTAGGTAATGCTTTGATTTCCGTATTTGTTAAATATAAATAGCCACCAATAAGTATATTTTCAGGTAATTTTTTGATTTCTGTATTTGTTAAATCTAAATCACCACTAACAGAAAAATTTTTAGGTAGTGCTTCAATTCTTGTATAAGTTAAAATCAAATCCCCGTTAACAAACAAGTTTTCAGGTAATGCTTTAATTCCTTTATTTCTTAGATTTAAATTACCATCAACTGTGATCTTATTGTCTTCAATGAGGTATTTTATACCTTGTTTATTTAGTAATTCTAAAAATTTTTTCATAATTTCTCTTTAGCGATAAAAACTGTTTTAAATAGACTACATTAATGTGGTTAACAACGGTAAATTTTACTACTACAGATTTTTGCTTAAAAACGGAAAGACCTTTTTTTGACCTTCCCATTTTGGATTAATCCAAAAAATCATCATTTTCAAGGTAATAAATAATAGCATCTAATAAATCTTTTTTTGTAGCATTAGGATGATGTTCAAGTTTATTATCAATAATGGCCTGAAATGTCGGATATTCTAACCATGCTTCATATTTATCAGGTGAATCATCCATTTCATCAAATTCATCTTCCGTCTCTGCAATGTAATAATTGGCATTTTTAATGCAATTGATCTCATTTATAAATTCAGGTTCTACAAAAAAAGACCAAGGTTCATTCAAATTTTTATAAATACGGAACAAATTATCAATTCCTCTTATAGTTTTCATTCATAATCTCCAATTATTATTTACAATAAATTGTATCTGGCTATTTTCTGCCATCATCACAACCATCGTCTTTATTTATTTCATTATTCCACTCTAAACTGACTTGCTCATCATAGCATGGTGGAATTTCTTTATCTAGAACAGGTAAATATTCGCCGTTTATTATATTATATGCATGTTTTCTATAAGGATACTTAGATATTATATTTTTAATATCATCATACAAATTTTCTTTTTTTAACCAGACGTTACCACATTCACCACACCCAAAAAATGGAGGGATATCTTCAATATAAGATACTATACCCGTACATGTTTCTTTAGGGCATCTTAACCCATTAACAACAGGGATTTGTTTATTGTCTAGGTTAGTTAACCGCATTGGATTAAAAGCATAACTCATAAAACAATAAGGGCACTGTATCATAATGAATTTCATGTTTTTTTCACGAGAAACTAAGATGAATCGGTCTTGCTCCTCTGATGCTATAAATGCTTTATTACAATTATCGCAGAATAAATTCATACCGACCTCTTTTAATTAGTACCAAATAAGGGATATTCTTTTAGGATACTTGTGTAAATCTTTATTATTGACGAAATAATGGGTTTTTATGATGTACAACCATATTATCAGCCAATTTTCCTTCCAAATTATTACAAACGTTAATAACTATTTGTAGCTTACTTCACATTGACCAATCACATCAAAAATATGATCATAAGTACTTAAAACATAATGTTCATCTTGTTCCTTATCAAATACTTTATCGAAACAAGATTTTTGTACCAGCTGATATTTTGATTCATCAATCATCGTAATAGTTAAACTTTTTATATTTTTAAATTTAAAACAGATTAAAGCCTCGCCTTCTAATCCTCTGCTGGGTTGGCAATGTGGTAACCACAAAGAAGCTACTACCTTTAATTCCAGTGGAAACATATCAAATATGATGTCTTTTAATATTAAAGCGTCTCTTCCATATATTTCTCCATAGATTGTTTCAATTGCCTGATTGTTTACTTCTGGCATTTTATTTTTCTCCTATTTCGACTATTCCCAAACTGTCGTCATGTAGTTTAATTATTATTTTTAATTGACCGATAAACCGAATGAAAACAACAGTGCTAAAACTGATGCTTTTTTATCCTCTAAACCAAAAGCCGAGGAATTTATATCAAAGGTATATAAAAGCTCATTTTTGTTTAACAACACAAAATGATAATCATGTAATATATCAATCAGTTCAGGCAATATTTGATAAATATCATCATTACAATCAATAACTTTATTTTCATAAAATAAAAAGGCATAGGCCGATACTAAAGATAAATATAAATACATTGATTTATTATGATAATTAAATTTTAGCGATATACATACGTCATAGTTTAAATCAGTATTATCTTCTACTTTAAATAAAGCATGGATATCATTTAGTAGACATTTATATTTTAGGGAGTTATAGGATTCCATCACGAAATGGAAATCTGGGTTGCTTAAATCGCCATATGCTTTTTGAAGTGCATATAAGATCTTTTCTCTTTGAATATGCATTAATATTAAAACTCCCATTTTATGGAATACTTATGTACTTCACTTTTGCAATCCACATGAATGCTGGTTTTAGTTTGCACGTTCCCATTAGGCTCAGTCTCAACCGAACTATTTTTACTCAAACCGCTATAAAGGATCACTTAATAAATTGTGCTAATTACTCATCACCACATATTCATAATTAGCATATTTTTTTAGGGTTATTTCATACCATCATATTCCCAATAAAAACTACTGGCTAATTTATCCAAGGCTTGTATTTCATCAGTGGGATTTATCAAAGCAAGCTGCTGATCTATTGTGCGTCTAACCTTATTCCAATCGTATTGGTATAGTAACAACATTTTATATAATTTAGGTTGTTGCATTCTATTGTTATTTAAATTCATTATCCCTTCTGGAGTGGCAATAATAATTGAATAAATATCTGTTTCATCCTTTCCTGTAATACCAATATTCATTTCTAATAAGTAAAATACTGCATTGTCTTCTGGCTTCCATCGCCAAGGATCATGTATATCTGGGGACCAGTAATGTTTCACTTCAAATTTTTGTTGCCTAATTTTTAATTTATTCATGATATATCGCTTGAGATTTTGCTAGTTATGGCAACCCAATAGAATTATTATTAAATCATATCGCCGTGTTGCCAGTTAGTTATTGGTTTATGTTGATTGCTCAAAAGTCATATATGTATTCTCCTTTTCATTTAAAAAAATATATAAATAGGTAATATCGTGGCTGATTTCGGTTATATCTAATTGACCTATAAAAATTAACGGTTTGTTATCTACGGTTGGCCAGTTTGGGGATTGAAGCCATTTAGGTCTATTTTTTAAGAATTTAAAATCTTTCTTAATTTCTAATTTTAACGCTTTTTCCAATTCAACTCCAACTTTATCCCGATGTTTATTCATGATTAAATTAAAGTATGGTTCAGTTAAATTTAACCAGCTTGGCTGAATTTTCATAAATAGATCATACTTTTTTTTATGTTCATTATTTAACGAGAAGTTAATATTTCTTTTAGCGAGAAACTTTGAAAGTAAATCTTTACTATCGAGTTCACCTGATGGCAATAAAATATCAATTTCAATAAGATATAAAAATGCGTTTTTATATCTGCTGGTATAGGGGGGAATTTGATTCTCTTCAGATAGAAGATCTTCAATATCCTTATTATAATAAAGTTCTTTTTGAAAATCCTGTGGAGAAAGCGAGCTTGCCAAATAGCTTTTTATAATATCGATAGAATTCATTTTTTATTACCTTTTGGGTATCGCAACAGATCAAGGGCAACATTTCTTTTTTCATGTGACTCAATTTTAATTGATTAAATTTTGAGATCTTCTTTTGAAATGTTATCTCTATTTTTTCCTTATATAATCAATAATAATCATATATTAATTGATGATGATAAACAAATCACACATTATTCCAATTCAAAAAATGACGCCCTTTAATGTACTGGATATCACCGCAGGCGATAAGTCAGCTTGCTGATAAATTATAGTGCTTCCACTACAGAAGTGGATTTCAATTTGTTCTATATTATCTATATGGTTTACTGTATGCTCAGGCAATAATTGGATAATATTAGCTGATAATAAAGCATTAAAATTTGTTTTCATTATTCCATAAGTATCATGGATAGCGATACCACTAACTTCATGGTTATCTTCAGATAAATTAATGAGTTCATAGCCACTATGTTCTTTTTTATCAAGACCTATTTCTATATCAAAAAGCCCGATTTTAGCCGTGTACAAAATGGCTGATTTCATTGTTTCTATTCGGCAATGTCGAAAAAAAGCATCTTTCGCTAAAGCAGAAAGACACTTCAAAAAGCCACCATTGTTAATAATATCAATAAGATCAATATTTAATTTTCCCATATTTAACATTCTATCTTTTTATTGTCCCTGTTTTTCATTTATCATAAGCATAAAATAAAAAGCCAGATAGTAACAAAACTATATATCTGATAAATTAGACGATTTATCATTTCATTATTTACATTAACCCAATGAAAACACTCAGCCGAAAACTTGCTTTAACACTGTTAGCTATCGAAATGATTACACAATCCACAAAACAGGATATTGAAAATATACTCTTTGCAAATTATCTTGATAAAGAAGGCCAACCTTTAGCATATAACAATATTTATGATGATGCCATTGAGCAATTTTTATTAGGCTATTTTGTTGGCATTAAATTGAAAGGCTATTCTAATCAATATCTAAAACAATATATTAGTGCTTTATACCGTGAACCTATTACCATTATAGGGGACGAAGATATCTTGCATGCATGCCCTTGTTGCCATTATTTAACCTTAACTCATCAAGGACAATACGATGTTTGTCCATTATGCTATTGGGAAGATGACGGCACACAAAATAATGAACTAAACCATTATAGTGCAGTTAATCACTCAACATTAAGCAAATATAAAGCAATATTCGACAAACAAAAAGCTACGTTAGCAAATATTCCGTATAAATTAGCTAATAGACATTTATAATACTTGCATCAAATCTAGGTTTGATTATGCAATAAATTAACCACGCTTTTGGAGATTAACATATAAAAGAGTGCTTAGATGACAAAAATATTAGCGTTATGGAATAAACAAACATTACCTATAAAAGACGGGATTTACTTTTCTACTGGTGAATCGATATCCCTTTCAGCCCAGTTTTATCCCCAATTGTTAATTAAAAAAGGGAAACAATTCAACCTTAATCTTTTTTTGGATAAAGATCCTGATAATATCACTAATATAGATATCACAAAAAAAATCACCATAACTAATGGTAATCAATGCTTTTTAGGTGAAGGAAGTTATGGTTCAGAAGGGTTTATTGCTTACTTAACGCCTAAAGATAATTTAAAATGGGTGATCTATTTCGAAACATCAAACCCATTCATTAATGCAACTGAATTGCCAAATCACTTTCTTATAGTGGAATCAAGTGCCGATTTCAAAATAGTGATTGAATTAAATAACCCAATAAATCTTATTTTAACTAAATAAGATTTATTATATTGTTTTTACCCATACAAACAACGCCAAATAACACATGAGGCTAAAATAAATGAGAAACCCGAAAAAGTAATATATGCTTTAACAAAGATATGGCATAATCAGCCAATATTCAAAAATCCAAAAGAAAAATAGAAAACAAAAGCCTAGATGGCTTATTAATTTTTACAAAATGGTTAAACCACATAAAGCAATTTTAAGTAAATGCCTTATACATTATTAGCGAATTATTTTTATAATTTGATATTAACAATCTGGCAATTTCCTACATTTAATTTGATGATTTTATGGTATGAAAAGGAATATCTCTGATGGAGAAAAACAAACAACAGGTTGTAGATTTATTAATATCTCATAGTCAAATTTTAGTCAGATCTAGACCATACAGTGAAGAATTATCGCAATGGGGTAAACAAAATATTGCACAAGGTGCAGTTATTCATAAGGATTATGTCATTTTTGACCCATTACCTGATGATGCTTTCGGTGCAAACGTTTTTTTAACCTTATCAGATAGTTTTACAATAGATAACCAAACCCAACGATGCATTGTTGTTCCCTTTTACACACATCCCAAAAATACGATTGAGGTTGCCTCTGCCACAGAAAAATTTACTATTAACCTACAATTAGATGCACCATTATATTCACTGTATTATGAAATCTGCGAAGGTGATGAAGTTTTTTATAAATTTACCTTTATACCTGCACTTGTACCAATCACAGCTCACTACATTATTGATGACCAATGGGGTGGCAAAAAAGGAAAAATGCTCCAACCGGGTAAAGTATAACCATCTTCAACCTAATTAACTCTAATCAAAGCATAAAAACAAACCAATAAGGACTAAATTGTTTTTGTCTGTGGTAGAAATGTTAAAAATCTTGTCAAAAACTTTCAGGTAACTATATGTTTAAGTAAAAAAAGCATTTAAATATAAACAGTATTTAAGTATAAAATTAAATTTTGTTGGTATTAAATTGTCGATATTCCTCAACTACTAATCAAAGGTCTCCAAACGTTATAAAAGATTATTACCTATTTTAATAAAACATTCAGGTAGACCATTGATTTCAGGTTAAACTAACGAAAATACTTAATTAAAATAAACCAGTTACTCGATAATAATCTAATAATATTTTTCTCAAATTAATCGAGAATCAAAATTAAATATTATCAATTTTTTGCTGCCAATACCCGTTCAACTGTATCAACAATGGCTTGAGTTTGGGAATCAATTTCGATATTAACTTTATCTCCGACTTTTTTAGCGTCTAACGTGGTAATAGCTAACGTTTCAGGGATTAAATGAATAGCAAAACGATCTTCTTTTACCTGCCCAATTGTTAGGCTTGCACCATCAATGCCAATAAAGCCCTTATATAATACATATTTCATAAATTCTTTCGGCAATTGTAACGTCATCTCACAATTTGTGGCAGTTTTTTGAATATCAACAATAGTTGCAGTGCAAGATATATGCCCAGACATCACATGACCACCAATTTCATCACCATATTTAGCGCTACGCTCAATATTCACAAAATCATCGATTTTTTTATCACCCAATGTCGTTAATGCAAGGGTTTCTTCCATAATATCAAACGACACGATATCTTTATCGACCCCCGTTACTGTTAAGCAACATCCATCATTGGCAATCGACGCCCCTATTTCAATTTTATTAGTTAATTGATGCGGTAATTTAACTTTATATGTTCTTAATTTATTTTGCTCAACAATATCAATAATCTGACCAACGCCTTGAACAATGCCTGTAAACATAGATATACCTCAAATTTTCTTAATATTGAATATTCTATCTCAATCTGATTAGGATTTCCTATTTCTATTTTCTACTGGTATGATCGTTTTATATATTTTCCGATCACTTAGTATCTATAGCGATAACAAATTCATATTTCAAAGTATAGTCAAGGATATATCATTATGTTAAAACTGATTTTAGCCATTTCTGTCGGTTCAGTAGCGGGGGGATTAATGCGTTGGTTCTTATCACTTAAACTCAATGTTATTGCTTTTACTATTCCACTAGGTACATTGCTATCTAATTTAGTTGCTGGCTATATTATTGGCTTTGCAATTGCCTTTTTTAATCACTCTAACCTTTCTGCTGAATGGCGGTTATTGGTAATAACAGGTTTTTGTGGTGGCTTATCAACTTTTTCAAGCTTTTCTGCCGAGGTGGTTAACTTTTTACAAGACGGTCGAATATATTGGGGTTTAGCAACAATATTGATTCATGTAATTGGTTCAGCTTTAATGACATATTTAGGTATTTTATCGTATCAATATTTGCGTTCTTAAAATAACTCAATTAATAAATCACATAAAAAATAATCATAAATAGAGTTTACAACCTTAAAATACTGTATTAATATACACTGTATAGAAAAACAGTACAGAGGTTATTATGCTTATTGAACATTCTACACAACAACTTATGGCTATTAATTTTGAGTCCCCTTTTCAACAAGTATTACAACAACAACGCCCTTTATTAAAATCACTTAATAAAGCTAAAAAATGGCAATTATGGCTTTCTGACCGACCAATGTTAAAACGTTCATGGGTTAATACTGCAGGGTTAGATAAACACAAAGTGATTCATCTAGCAAATTTAAATAATGAAGACCTAGTATCAACCATTGAAAAAGTCTTACAATACAAAACCTGTAGCTATATAGTTGCTTGTATCAATAACCTTAATGAACAAGACAAAGCACGTTTACAAAAAGCCGTATCATTAAGTGATACTTGTCTACTTTTAGTACACGATGAGCAAAGTGAACAATCTATCCAATATCATTAAAAACAAACATATTATTTAAATAAAAGCATATTTTTTAATTTTAGAAAGCAAATCTAAAATGTTTAATAAACTAATATACCACTATAAAAATTAAGTTAAGTATTTGATGTATAAAAAATCAGGGCTGAGCATTTAGCAATGTTCAGCTTTTTTTGATAGTTGTTAATAATAGTAATTTATAATAACAATTGACACAGTTTTTTTCGAGAAACCTTTCCAATCGCCGTCATGGGTAATTAATCTACAATAACGATTTTTTTGGCAAATAGAATTTACTTAGTAATTAAAATTTTTTGCCTTGCTACTACAATCAGCCATTTTAAAGTATTCTGTTGTACTACGCCTAAAACGGTTATTTTCCAAAGATGTGTTACTTTAATTTGAGTTTGATACGTTAATAATAAGGTAGTTAATAAAGAATAATCAGACTATTTGCTTTCATAGTCCAATCTATGTTTTTAATTAAAATCAATGCGTTATAGATTGTATTCTTTTTTATTATTGTGGCTTTATTTTTCAAGAAAAGCGCTTTTATTATTTAATAACAGTCGTTTAATAACAACTGGTTAATAACAAAAGCGCAAATTTTTAAATCTTATTAGTCGGGGCGTTTTTTGGTTTTAAGTTATTAAAGCTTAAGGCCAACTGGTTTTGCCAGCCGATGCTCCATCGAGCAACGGCTTAGTTCTTGGCTAGATTGTCCTTGATTAACGCCATAAATATCCCTGTGCTTTAAAACTGAACTAACCACTAAAACGTGCAAATAGCAGAAGCATCCCAAACCCCATCAGATCTAGAAACCGTGCCTTCGTATACAAGAAACGGATTACTTCCCATTATATCACTCGTCCAATGCGGGAATCCGAAATCAGCATCGGTATATCCACCAATCAGTGCGCCCCACTCGGTAAATAAACCAGCGCCTATTCGTCTCTGAGGATAATTACCTGTTGATGAAGGCTTGGCGCCATCTATGCCTTCTACACATGGGAAGCGATCTTTATCTACACCACATTTCGCATTGGTTAAATCGCTTATCCGAGGCAGACGATAACCTATGCTATTACACCAAGATTCTTGCTCAGAAAATGTCCCTAACTTGTTTCCTCGTGCAACAAACCACTGCTTTAACTTAAATCCATATTTCACTACTACATTACCACTACTATCTCGACCCTCTAATTCAAATACCTGTGGTAAATTTGGCACGGCAATTAGACCTGGACTATCTGACTCTTTTTGACTATCACTTGCCGCTGGCCCTGTCAACTTAACGCGCGTTACAACTTTTTCACCCCCCCCATTAGTAACCACTTCTTTCGTTACTGTCGCTGTGATTCCCCCGTGTGTAACTGGCGACCAAGTCAACTGACTTTCATCTACTCCTCCTATGAGTAAATCAAAATATAAATTGTGCGCACCCGTGGTCGGGAAATTTAGGTTGTATAAATCAGGATTAGTTGATTGAACGAAAAATCCGTCCCTATAATTCCATATGTCACCTAGACCATCCAGACCACCAATATTTGGCTTTACAGAACAGATTTGAGGGACGGTATTTGGACTAATGTAATACGTTACTGTACCTCCTTCGAGTTTACTATAATATGGGTCACCATACATAGTAAATAAATAAACCTCTGGACTCTCTAATCTCACCGCATAAGGTGCATTACATATCGTTAACCTACTATTATTATTACGATCACTATTAATCCATCGACCATTTTTATCAAAGATAGACAGAAGGATACCCCCATTTGTCTCTATAGGATCTCCATCATCATCACGCAATTTACCTTGTGCCACCAAGTCATTCATATGGAAGTACTCACTTAATGGCGGAACTATTATATTAATATTACCCCAAGTATACTCTACAGGTACCTTAATTGGTGCTGCCGGTGATGAGGGATTATTTTGTGGTGTAAATGTTCGACCGTCTGATAACTTAATAGCTAATAAGCCATCTATATTAGTCTCTTTAGTGACACCATCATCAAGCGTTAAATAGGGTGCAGTGCCTTGAATGGTATTCGATGTAGTGGCCGATAATGCCTGCGATTCCAATGAATACGGCAGTAACAACAACGGCGCCAGTACCAATTGAATTTTTAAAAATGATTTTGTAGATAATTTCAGAGATATAAATAAGTTTTGAGCAAACACTCGTCGAATAAAATTATTCGATAAATTTAAGACATAGGCTTGCCAAGTCTTGTGACAAAAATGATATTGCATTACGATTCATCCATCAAGTACATTGTTTTATTGTTTTGTTTTATTTTATATTTATTAGCTTGTTAAATAAGCTTGTTTTCCTAAATCGATGGAAGTATAGCCGTTAAAAAAATAGTTGGCTAGTTATTGGGCTTACTTTTTTGTAAAGAAATGTAAAGATAGAAATGATTCAGCTTTAGCAATAAGTCAATTTTTTAGCAAAATATAATGTTAAGTTTATGATAAATTAACTTTTTATTTTTAATACTTAATATCACTACTAACCGCCAAAACACAAAACCGCCAGTTTGGCGTGTTAACCTAACTTAGTGATCATGCATTTTGATGTTGTGATAAGACAAGCATATTAACCTTATGGCGCTATAAGTATGTTTTGTTCTAAAATCGTTCAGGTAGGCAATTGATTTTATTGAAGTTTTTAAATTTTATTTTTTAGCAAAATCAAACGTTTATTCAATCTAAACAAGTCAATGCTTTACCTTTCTATCTTCATCTTGCAAAATTCACTCATCTAGTTTACTTTACTGATACACTGAAAATTAAATAAATGATTAGAGCGTAAACATGACGATATCATTTAAAGAGCAGCAACAGCAAATTAGTTTTGTTAAGCAATTTTTTGCTGAGCAACTTGCCGAGCGTTTATCACTTATCGAAGTGCAAGCTCCGTTACTAAGTAAAGTTGGCGATGGTATTCAAGATAACCTTTCAGGTACTGAGCACGCAGTGCAAGTTAAGGTAAAAGCAATACCTAATGCACAATATGAAGTGGTACATTCACTAGCTAAATGGAAACGTAAAATCTTGAGCGATCACCATTTCAAAGTTGGCGAAGGAATCTACACTAATATGAAAGCATTACGCCCGGACGAGGAGAAACTTTCGCCAATTCACTCAGTTTATGTTGATCAGTGGGATTGGGAAAAAGTAATTCGTCCAGAAGATCGCAATTTAACTTATCTAAAACAAGCGGTCGAAAATATTTATGCTGCCATTAAAGCGACCGAAAAAATTGTTTCACAACAGTATCATCTTTCACAATTTTTACCCGAATCTATCACCTTTATCGATAGTGAGCAGTTATTAAAACGCTATCCAAATTTATCCCCAAAAGAGCGTGAAAACGCAATAACTAAAGAGCTTGGAGCTGTGTTTTTAATTGGTATTGGCGGTAAATTATCAAATAATGAAAAGCACGATGCTCGTGCACCTGATTATGATGACTGGAGCAGTGAAAACGATTTAGGATCTAATGGCTTAAATGGCGATATTTTAGTGTGGAATCCAATTTTGCATAGCGCATTGGAAATTTCATCAATGGGGATTCGTGTCAATCCAGAAACGTTAAAACGTCAATTAAAACTAACAAATGATGAAGATCGTTTAGAGCTTGCTTGGCATAAAGCATTAATTAATGGCGATTTGTTGCAAACCATTGGTGGTGGAATTGGGCAATCGCGTTTGGTTATGTTGCTTTTACAACAAAAACACATTGGTCAAGTACAATCAAGTGTATGGGACGAAGACGTTAAAGCAAATTACAGCCATTTGCTCTAGTCACAAACATATAAATATAGGGCATTACGCCCTATTTTTCTGCAAAAATTACATAATTAATTTTTAACAGGTCATTTACCTTCGACTGGTGTTGATTCGGTTGGGGTGTTTGTTGATGGTTCTGCTTTATCATTACGACTCTCAGTTTCATCTTTTGTATTAGCTGGCTGAGTTTGTATTTGCGTTGCTAAACCATCCAAACGAACATAAACAATACGTTGTTGACCACGATCGCATGAACCAACAATTTTACCTTCAATTTGTTGTTCTGATTTATCAGATGGTTCAAGTTTTAACTGAAATTGTGAAGGGTCAACACCGTTGTTTTTGATTTTTTCAGCAATATTAGCACTAATTTCATCACAATTTGAAGCTACAGCCAACATGGGTAAACTAAGTAAAAATATACCGATTAATTTTTTCATTTTCTTTCCCTTTTGACGGTTATTTGATTTTTGGATGCATTATAAAACTATCTATTAGTCTGTCTATCTTCTTTTAAGATGTACTTAAAAATAATCTGCCAGCATAATTGCAAATTTCAACAAATCTATCATTTTGTCGGTAATATTAAAGCAAATCGATTAACTTGATTTATTCACTGTACAATTTGATAAGTATTTAACAAACCTGTTAATAACTCAATAACATTTTAATTATTAAATAATTTTCTAAATGATTAAATATTAATCTGAACAATTTTTAAGTTGATTTGATAACAAAAAAAATCTTTTTTTACAATTCTTGTTGAAATTTACTATGAACTCTAACAATAAAAATGCTACCCAAAAAGCGATAATATAAGAGCAACTGATTACTTGTTACATAATGATATTATGTAAATTATAGAGCAGTAAAAAAAGCAATTAACCCAAAAATCACTCCTGGCGAATTAGCAATTGCTAGTGGCCAATCTTTCTTTTCTTGTAGCAGCCCATAGCAGACCCATAGCGAGCAGTTAATGGAAGCGGCCAATGGTTGAATTGGGTTTGTTTTCAATCCATGCAAATTATCGATGATTTGTGGAATATAAGAAACATACATCCCTAATGACGCCACTGTAGCGATAATACCTAAAATACGAAAAGCCTTAGATGAAAGATGCAAAATAGTCTCCTAATATCGTTTATGGTTTTCACCTGATGCTTGTAATTATAACGAGTTAGAATAGTGGCAGTAAACTAACATATTTGGTTCAATGGTAAAGTATAGTTAAAAAAAGGTAAGTAATTAGCCAATTTTTAATTAATCCCTAATGTTATTTATAAGTGATTTTATATTTAATCATAATGTTATAAAAATTTTTCATTTGTTTGCATTGCGTTACAAAAGCAAATAACAAGGAAAAACTAATTTCAATAATTGGTTAAAAGGTGATATTTTGCTCAATTGCCTATTGAGCTTTTTTGAGTGTGGTTTATTTGCGGATAATTAAAAAAGGGACTTAAGATATTTATTCACTTTATGACTTAATAAGTACTGAATAAACCTGTTGATAACTCTGCAATCAATTGATTATTAATATATTTATTAAAAAGATTAAATATTAAACTACCAAAAAATCAATTTTATTTTATCTAAAAAAGCAAGTGTTTTTATCATCTTTTTGAGATTATTTGCTGTTCAAAATGCCCATAACTTAATCTAATTGTCCCTAAGTTATCGCCAAAGTCAGCCCCTTGCGATACCGTCACTCCTTTTGATAACAGTTTATTAAGCACAGCTAATTCTTGCGCTACCGTTTTTACAGGTAAATGCGCATATAAATGAAAGCCACCTAGTGGAGGTTGATAAGTAATCTCACCACCGAAATAACAATCCAACCAATGCATTAACTGCTCTGCTTTGATTTGTAACGTTTGCCGTAGCTGTTGTTGATGGACAGTGTGATGATGTTGTAGATATTCTTGAGCTAATAATTGTGGCAATATACTTAACCCCGAATCAATGTGTTGCCGAATATTGGACAGATTTTTGATAATATTACGCGGTGCCACCATCCACCCAATACGAATATTTCCTCCTATATATTTCGATAGCGATCCTAAATAGATAACTTGATTATGCTGATCCCATTTTTTTATGGGCAATACTGGCAAATTTGGTTTAAACGCTAAACTGCTATAGGCGTCATCCTCAACAATACCTATACATTGCGAACGACAAAATGCAACAATTGCCTGTTTTCGTTTATTACTCATAACAAAGCCCATTGGGTTTTGAAATATAGGATTCAAAAATAACCACTTTATTTGATGTTGTTGTACGCAATTTGATAGGCTTTCAAGAGTAATACCTTCATTATCACATTCAATACCATATAAACGTAATCCAGCAGCCTGAAACAAAGGTAAGGAGTAAAAATAGGAAGGAGATTCAATTCCAACTGCATCTCCTGGCTTAAGTAAACCCTGTGTAATAAGAAATAACGACTGTTGCGTACCCGATGTAATTAAAATTTCGTTAATATCAACTTGCATAGAAAACTGAGTTTGCATGTAAGTTGCAATTTGAGCTTTAAGCGATGGTAAACCTAATTGTAATGCATCGCTGTTTTTTTCATGCATAATCAATTCATTTAACGAGGTATCAGGTAGCTGGAGTTTGGGAATTAAATTAGTTGGCAAATCACCATTAGCCAGATCGCAAATATGCACTTGTTGCGCACGCACTTGTGCCACTTTTTGTTGATAAAATGATTTTTTATCTCGATAAAAATGGGCTGGTAAACGCCAATTGATCGATGAATAGGTTTGCACGCCCCATTTTTTATTATTGACATAAGTGCCACTGCCTCGACGTCGAAGTAGTATGCTTCGTTCAGTCAACAGCTCCAGTGCATGTACTACAGTTGAGCGGTTAATCTGTAACATTTTAGCTAGCTCCCTTTCTGAAGGTAACTTTTCGCCAGCAATCAAAATTCCTTGCTCAATATAATGTTCAATTAAGTGAGTCAATTGTTGAAAAAGTGATCCTTCAAATTGGGTTAGTTTTTGTTTTTGCCACATATTTTATTTTAGACACTTGTTTTTTTAGAAAATACATTAAAAATTAAATAAAATCAATACTCTACCTGAGCAATTTTTATAGTAACATCAACAAACCTAAAATTGGATGGCTTTATTATAGTCCAATTGGCTGTTTCGTCTAACTATTTCTTTTTGAATAATACTTTTCAAACAAGACCAATTTTCAACTAGGAGTAAAAAATGAATCAAATTACAGGAACACAGACCGTTAAACGTGGTATGGCACAAATGCAAAAAGGCGGCGTAATTATGGATGTTGTTAATGCTGAACAAGCTAAAATTGCCGAACAAGCTGGTGCAGTTGCGGTAATGGCTTTAGAGCGAGTACCATCAGATATTCGAGCTGCTGGCGGTGTCGCTCGAATGGCTGATCCTACTATTGTTGAACAAGTCATGAATGCTGTTAGCATACCTGTTATGGCTAAAGCACGTATTGGCCACATTGTTGAAGCACGTATTTTAGAATCAATGGGGGTTGATTATATTGACGAAAGCGAAGTACTAACCCCAGCCGATGAACAGTACCATCTTCTTAAAGATGAATTTACCGTGCCTTTTGTTTGTGGTTGTCGTGATTTGGGTGAAGCACTGCGTCGAATTGGTGAAGGAGCATCAATGTTACGTACCAAAGGCGAACCAGGAACAGGGAATATTGTTGAAGCTGTTCGCCATATACGTAAAGTCAATGAGCAAATCCGTTTGATAACAGGAAAATCAAAAGATGAGCTAATGACTTTTGCTAAAGAAATTGGCGCACCTTATGAACTTGTATTACAAGTAAAACAACTAGGTAAGTTACCAGTTGTGAATTTTGCCGCTGGTGGCGTTGCGACCCCTGCCGATGCAGCACTTATGATGCAACTAGGTGCTGATGGTGTTTTTGTTGGATCGGGCATTTTTAAATCTCAAAATCCAGAAAAATTTGCCAAAGCCATTGTGCAAGCTACTACTTATTTTGATGATTATCCACGATTAGCCGAATTATCAAAAGGATTAGGCGAAGCCATGAAAGGCATTGAAATCAGCACACTTGCTCAATCAGAAAGAATGCAAGATCGAGGTTGGTAATGGCAAAATCATCCAAACTAAGCAATGTTAAGTACATTGGTGTGCTCAACTTACAAGGAGCAGTTAGTGAGCATATTTTGATGCTAAATAGTATTGATAATGTACAAGCAACACTAGTTCAGAAACCCGAACAATTAGCTAATTTAGATGGTTTAATCATTCCCGGCGGAGAGTCGACCACAATTAGTCGATTAATTAAACAAAATGGGCTTTTAGCGCCCATTCAACAATTTGCTAAACAAGGCAAAGGAATTTTAGGTACTTGTGCTGGGCTAGTGCTTTGTGGCAAAACGACAACTCATAACGAAGTCGAATTATTAGATTTGATGGATATTTGCGTTGAACGCAATGGTTTTGGTCGGCAAATTAACAGCTTTGAGACAACGTTAGATATACCAACTATTGGTGAGCAAATTCCAGCAGTATTTATTCGTGCTCCATATATTGCAAAAGCTGGTGAGCAAGTCAATCAGCTAGCTTTTATTGATAATCATTGTGTAATGGCGCAGCAAGATAACATTTTGACTTGCTCATTTCATCCCGAACTAACCGTCGATAATCGAATTATGCGTTACTTTGTTGAGAAATGTTGTAATTAATTGATTAATATTTATTTTATATTGTTGATAATGGATTATTAATGACTAGCTTAAGCGTTCAATAAAATTTCTGAACACAGCTAATAACCATAGCCAGCTATTCTGTCGGTAGACATCCACTGCCCTCGTCTGAGGGCTTTTTTGATTTATATGCCACCTACTCGGCGGTAAACATTGGCATGCCGTCAATTGATTTGAGCGTGTCGTTTCTAAACCGCCTACTCGGCGGTAAACACATTGGCATTGACATAACTGGGATCGGCTACTTTCTAAACCGCCTACTCGGCGGTAAACATATTATTATACCTCAAAAATGTTGCTCGTCGTTTCTAAACCGCCTACTCGGCGGTAAACCGCAGTGAGAAACCGAGTGAGGATTTAAGTGATTTCTAAACCGCCTACTCGGCGGTAAACGCATAAAATCGCTATTAACAATAATGCGGACTTTTCTAAACCGCCTACTCGGCGGTAAACTGAAACGTGAAAAATTATTAAATTTTATTGATTTTCTAAACCGCCTACTCGGCGGTAAACTTGAACAAAGTGCTACAATCTCGCTGCTTGTTTTTCTAAACCGCCTACTCGGCGGTAAACGTCTAACATTTGATGATGTTGGTTTGATTAGCTTTCTAAACCGCCTACTCGGCGGTAAACTAGCCTTGATTAAACATTCGGCTAGTTCACTTGTTTCTAAACCGCCTACTCGGCGGTAAACAAAATCAGTTTTAATTAGTTTATGTTTCTTTGTTTCTAAACCGCCTACTCGGCGGTAAACTGGCTGTACTTAGCTTGGATGCAATCCCATTTTTTCTAAACCGCCTACTCGGCGGTAAACACGTTTCATTGTTTTTTGTCCTGCTTGGTGTTTTTCTAAACCGCCTACTCGGCGGTAAACTATGAGATTTAAAGTTATTTCGGAAGCAATATTTTCTAAACCGCCTACTCGGCGGTAAACGCATTGCACTATTTACACCGCCCAAGTAGTCGTTTTCTAAACCGCCTACTCGGCGGTAAACTAGAAACCGATATAATATAAACCTTGTTTCGCAAAAGACAAATAGGATTTTTGCTTTTGAAAACCCTTTTTTTTAGAGCTTCTTTAGTGTGTTGTTTTTATTTGATTTTATTTATTGTTAAAAAAAAGGGTTAGCAATAGTTTGATCTTTTTAAAATGAGTGAAATTATCTGTTCAAAAATTCATTTCTTAACTCACCATCCAAAATATTTAAAATTTCAAGCTTTCACTAGCGACTATTTGGCATTAACAACTAACATTAGATATGAGTATTAATATGAATTAAAACAAATAAATCCCTTTAGTTTGCCGCATCAGGCCGATAACTGTTATAATCTTTATTATTATTTTCAATGTTGGATCACCTACTATGTACATCATCTACGGTATCAAAAACTGCAACACGATGAAAAAAGCTTTTACTTGGCTTGATGATCATCATGTAAGCTATCAATTTCATAATTATAAAACCAACGGGCTTTCAGAGGAGCTGTTGGATGATTTTTTACAATTAGTTAATTGGCAAAGCTTGCTCAATACACGAGGTACTACTTGGCGTAAGTTGGATGAATCTATTCGTGCTGAGGTCAATAATGCTCAAACGGCTAAAAAGATTATGTTAGCCAATCCATCTATTTTAAAACGCCCTTTGCTTATCGATGGGAAACGTGCATTGTTGGGCTTTTCAGAGGAGCTTTATTCACAATTTATTTCGCAATCTAAATAAAAATCGAGACCACTATGACTGAACCTGTTATTGCACTGACTCAAGCACTCATCGCCGAAAAATCAATAAGTCCTGACGATAAAAATTGTCAAAAAATGATTATTGAACGGCTAAAACCGCTCGGTTTTACTATTGAAGAAGTTAATATTGGAAAGACCAAAAACTTATGGGCTTATCATGGCGAAGCTAACAGCAAAACCTTAATGTTTGCAGGACATACCGATGTCGTACCTGCAGGTGATGAAAGCAAATGGCTTTATCCGCCATTTTCGCCAACCATTGATGAACAAGGCGTGCTTTATGGACGTGGTGCATCTGACATGAAAAGTGGCGTTGCTGCCATGGTTTGTGCGGCTGAAGATTTTGTTAAGCAACATCCAAATCACGCTGGGCGAGTAGCTTTTTTAATTACATCGGACGAAGAAGCCGATGCAACCGATGGCACTGTTAAGGTTGTCGATTTGCTAATGAAACGTCAAGAACGTGTTGATTATTGTATCGTGGGCGAACCGTCAAGCGATGCTGTACTTGGCGATCAAATTAAAAACGGTCGCCGTGGTTCACTAACAGCTAATTTAGTTGTGCATGGTATTCAAGGTCATGTGGCCTATCCTCACCTTGCCGATAACCCTGTCCATCGCTTTGCTCCTGCATTAAATGAACTAGTTAGCACTGTTTGGGATGAAGGCAATCAGTATTTTCCTCAAACAACTATGCAAATTGCCAATATTAATGGTGGTACAGGTGCCGAAAACGTTGTACCGGGTGATCTAAGTGTGCAATTTAACTTTCGCTATAGTAGTGAATTGACCGATACGATAATTAAAGCGCGCGTTGAGCAAATTTTACAAAAACATAATTTGAACTATACGTTATCTTGGCGATTATCAGGACATCCTTTTTTGACGCCACAAGGCGATTTAACTAATGCTGCTGCAAGTGCTATTAAGGAATTTACCAACATTGATACCAAGCTATCGACCAGCGGCGGTACGTCGGATGGACGTTTTATTGCTAAAATGGGCTGTCAAGTGATCGAACTAGGTGTATTAAATAAGACTATTCACAAAATCAACGAAAACGCCAACTGCAAAGATATAATTACCTTAACTGCAATTTATAACCGCATATTAGAAAAATTACTGTTGGCATAATTGCGGCACAATTGTTATTGTGCCTAGCTATTATAACTTGGAGATAGCGATTTTTATCTAAGAGGAAGTAAGATGGAATGGCTTAAAGATTACTGGTGGATAATTGTGGTGATTTTAATTGGGATTTTTATTAATACTATTAAGGCGCTGAATCGACTAAGTTATAAAGCGTATCTTGAAAAAAAGAAAGGGATAAAACCTATCCCTTATCAAGATGATGACGATGATTGGCCATCAACAAATTCGACGAAGAAAAAATAACGCCCTGCTTAACGAAAGTCTTGGCTACTACTATCAAATAAGGCTTGATGACGGTAGCGATCAACCCACATTGCCGTTGCGCCACATACCGCAATAGGCATAACAATTAAATTAAGCAATGGCACCATGGTAAAAAAGCTGACTATCATACCAAAAGTTAAATTATCTACCCGATCTTGCTTGAGTAATTCACGCATACGGTGAAAAGTAATTTTGTGGTTATCAAAGGCATAATCAGCATATTGGATATTAATTTGCCAAGCGGTAAATAAAAACCAAACCACTGGCGTTACTGATTGCCCAATAACAGGAATAAAGTAAGTTAGCAGTATCGGAATTGCCCATAATAAATAGTTAAGTAGTTTTTGTAATTCACGCCTAAAAATACGAGGAAGATCCTTAATAAGACTTATCCACGACATATCTGCTGCGGGGATCCCCGTTAACTGTGCTTCAACTTGTTCAGCTAACAAGCCATTAAACGGAGCCGCTATAATATTGGTTACCGTACTAAAGAAATAACAAAACAAAATAACCAAAGCTAAAATAACCATAAAAACAATAATATAACCAAGCCAATGCAACCAACTTGGCATATACGACACTCCCCAATCAACCATGCCCGAGATAGCCGTAAAGAACCAATAAAATAATGCTGACATAATCACAACATTGGCAATTAATGGTAAAAAAACAAATCGCTTAATGCCTGGACTAAACGCCAATGACCAACCTTTAAAAAAATACTCAATACCTGTTGTGGGTTGATTGTTTGGATTTTGAGTTTGTTTTTTTGAATGGCGATGTTGTGCTTGGTTTTCTAATTTATTTTGCGTCACATTCGATTCCTTTTTAATTAAAACGAATTATGTTGAAACTAGTTAAGTTTAAACTAGTTGGGTAAAAATTAAGTTGAACTTAAACATGGTAACTATTGTAAACATAGCCCTTGGTAACCTGCAATGATAATCAGCTATCTTTATTATTGGTTTTTTCGTCAAAAAGCACATTATTGCCATTATTTACTAACTATGAATCGCTAACTATGAATTGCTAACCATGTTTTGATCTCTTGCTTGATGGTTTGCATTAATGCATTTTTTCCTGCAAGTTGATATGAACTAATGAGCAAAGATTGATTGTTTTTGCTTTTTATCAGTGCTGATAACACAGGCAATGTTAGTTGTTGCTGTGGTTGTGATTGTGGTTTTTGCGATTGTTGATGCTTTTGATTATAGCGAACTAATCGACACAGTGTGGCATAAGTGGCTTCAAACGGTCGATGATAGTAAGCAAATCCGTTTAGTTCATCAAAATCGTAGGCGTCTAAATCTTGTGTTAGTTGTGACTTATCCTTACTTTCAATAATATCAGTAAATGGTAAATCAATAATATCTTTGAACCAATAAACATTACGATGTAATTTTTGTTTTAATTTAATGGTTAGATTTCGCCCTGAATCAGTTAATGGCTTTAGCGCCATAACTGAATAACTACCACTATTTGCCTGTTTATGACTACTGACGTGCACCAAAACAAACCCACAAGCAATCCAAAATTGGTAATTAGACGGGGTATAAGCAAAGCTAACCGATAAAAAGTCAATATTCTGAGCTTTGGCATCTTCAAAGATAGCTTGCACAAGTTGCCTTGCTATATTCCGTCGCCGATAGGCACTAATAACCGCAATACGATTAATCCGAACTGAGCGCAATTTAGCCGCCTGCGGCTCACCTGCGTGGGCGACTAACGACTGTGCTACTAAATTACCTTTTGGTCGACGCGTACCTTGCCACACTTCGGTGATTAAACTATCTGGTAAGTTACCTTCAATAACAGTCAGTGCAGCAGCTATTTGGTTATTGTTAGCTGTCGCTTGCCAAATTGTCAAATTTTGCGCATCAAACAGACGTCTTAAATCAACTAACGTAGTTTGGTAATGAGCTACTTTCAATAAATAAAATATCGATCTTAATATATCAGCATCATTACGTTGAACTTTTGAATATTGGATTGATGATGAGCTTACATCAAAATTATCGCCCTTGGTTAATAAACCATTAAGTAACAACCGATCACTAAATTGCTCTAACATATCACCAGCCTGCCAACGAATGGGGGTAACTAGCTGAAAACATTGGCATGCTTTACCTGATAACAATTTCAACAAAAAGCCCTGTCCTGTGCCCTCATACCCATCAGCAGTCGTTGTTAATAATACTCGAGTGTTATTTGTTTTAGCTAGTTTTAACAATTTTTCCAGCATGGGAAGTGGGATCATGGCAGCTTCATCAATAATTAAATAATCGGCAACGGTAATACATGATTGAGCAATTAATTCATCTGGGGCAAAAAATGGGGTATCGGGCTTAGCAAAAGCAAAAAAGGTGGTCAGTGCTGATTTATTTGGTGCTGTCACAATACAACGTTGGTAATGGCTAAATAACCCAGCTAGTGCCGATTTACCGCGTCCACGTTTAGCGACTAATACGTTAATAGGCTTAGTGCTATTTAATAATTGTTTTAAAGTTGCTTGTTGCTCGGCTAAATCACAAACGTCATCAATAATAACTTCAGGCAAGGATATCTTAGAGGATATAACCTGTTTTGATGAAATTTTAGGATAAATTGATAAACCAAATTCAGTTAAAGTCTGTATTAAATGTGCAACGAAATTAGGCACATTAATGGGCATTTGGCTTTCGTTCCAGCGTAAGCTATCTTGATCATGCCAAGTAGACAGATTCTTAGGCAAGAATAAAACCAATATACTACCTTTAACTAACGTGCCAACAAGCATAGCAAAGGCATCAAGATTAAATCCTACCGTTGCATCAAAAATAGCATGTCGATACTGCCGTCCCAACAACTGTTTAGTTTGATTGGGCGGTATTACATCAGAAATTAATGTATTGGGTAAATAACTAGAAAGTTCAAAGTGAGATGTAACCGTTAACCAATCACCTGAGTAATGACAAATAGCCTGGCTAAGTTGCTCGAATAACTGTGTGGCTTCACCCTGTAACACCCATAGCGTTCTTGTGCTGTTGGGATACTTGTGCATAAGGTTAACTTTTTCCAATTAACAACGACAAAATACCTGCAGCAATCAGAGGACCAACAGGAATACCTTTGAAAAAAGCCACACCAATTAGCGTACCAATAATTAAACCATTAATAATTGTAGGGTGTGCACCAATGAGGGATATACCTCGCGTACCTAGCCACGATACTAAAATTCCAACAAAAATAGCTAATATAGATTGCCAAGTGCTAAATGATTTAGCAATATCGCCTATTTTTAACGAGCCATCAGCTAAAGGCACCATCATTGCGGCAGTTAAAATAACAATACCAATTGTTAAGCCATATTGATTTAAAAATGGAAAATAAGTGGCAAGCGGCGTTAATTTAAACAGTAACAATAACAGCACTGCAAATGTCACGGTATTATTGTGTGTTAAATAACACAGCGCCGCTAACCCCAAAAGTAGAAAAAAAGAGATATCAAACTGTGCAAACATTAGAAAGGAACACCAATTCGTTTTGCTACTTCTTCATAGGCTTCAATCACACCACCCAAACCTTGGCGAAAGCGATCTTTGTCCATTTTTTTCATTGTCTCTTTTTCCCACAAACGACAACCATCAGGAGAAAACTCATCACCCAAAGTGATTTCGCCTTTAAATAATCCAAATTCGAGTTTGTAATCAACCAATATTAGTCCTGCTTTATCAAACAAATCAGTCAAGATGGTGTTAATTTTAAAGCTAAGTTCTTTCATTCTTGCAAGTTGATCATCGCTAGCCCAACCGAAAGCCTTGCAGTGTGATTCATTAACCATTGGATCATGCAATGCATCGTTTTTTAGGAATAATTCAAACGTAGGAGGATTTAAAACTTTACCTTCTTCAACTCCTAAACGTTTAACTAAAGAGCCCGCGGCTCGATTACGTACTACACACTCAACAGGTATCATTTGCAACTTTTTAACCAGCACTTCATTGTCAGATAATAAGGCTTCAACTTGAGTTGGAATGCCAGCTTCACGCAATTTGCTCATAATAAAATAGTTAAATTTATTATTAACCATGCCTTTACGATCTAACTGTTCAATACGCAAGCCATCAAATGCCGATGTATCATTACGAAACTCAAGAATTAATAAATCGGAGTTTTCGGTGGTATATACTGTTTTAGCTTTACCACGATAAAGCTCAGCCAACTTTTTCATGTTTATAACCTTATATCAATTGCCAATAAATAATTAAGGAGCTATTCGCTCCTTAAATTCCAAACTTACTCTTGATTTGCACCGCTTACTGTTGTTGCTGGTTTTTTGCCTTCGGCATTTTCTTTTTCAGCCTCTTTATCTTGTGCTTTTCGTGGTACAGTCCGAACTGAATCAGGTGCAACATCATCCATTATGTCATTAAATAAACTTACAACATAGCGTTGCACTTCAATTGGTTGCGAAATTAAATCTTCAGTACCACGGGTTAATGAGGTGATTGAAATGGTGATTGTTTCAGTATCGCCTACCAAGTTTCGTGTCATTGAATAAGTGGCTTCAACAGCTCGATTTTCGTCTGCACGCACCATAAAGGCTTTATTGGTTTTAATGCTGTTATTATCACGGCTAGCGATAAAGATATTTTTTTTATTTAGGCTGTTAGGAATACGATCCCAGACATTATTGCTTAATGGCACATTAAAAGTGACCGAACCGTTATTATAAATCGCAAATGCATCTTGAATAGTTGGGATCGGTAAAATTGGCGGTCTAATATCAAGCTTTTTACCTAATTCGCCTTTAACCTCAGTTTTAACAACATAAAAATCGCCACTTTCCGCAGGCACCGAAACACCTTCAGGAATAATTAACGGTTTTAACGTAGGTGATTTAAGGTAATCTTCATTACCTTCAACTTCACGCTTATAATTTTGATCACTACCACAGCCAACAAGAAATAAAGAAGTCACAACGGTTAAAACAGCTGTTTTTTTAATGACGTTACCTTTAAATAAGGTTAAGTTTAATGTTCTGTTTAATGTGCTATTTAACATAAATATCTGCTTTTAAAATTAAAGGTTATATTACAATAAATTCGCGTCTTTTAACGCTTGTTCAACCGCAGGAATTGACGATGTGCTCAATGAGACCATTGGTAATCTAATTGTTGCATTTTGCATTAAACCTAATCTTGCACAAGCCCACTTAGCTGGTGTTGGATTGGGTTCAATGAACAAATTGTGATGTAAAGCCATTAAAGTATCGTTTAAATTGCGGGCTTCTTTAATTTGATTATTAGCCGCAAGCTGACAAACTGTAGCAACCGCCTTAGCTGCAACATTAGCTGTAACAGAAATAACGCCATCGCCACCTAAAATCATAAAATCTAAAAAGGTTGAATCATCACCACTCAATAATTTAAAATCAGGCCCAACCAATTTTCGAGTAGGATAAACTCTCGAAAGATCGCCTGTTGCATCTTTTAATGCAACAATATTTTTGATTTTAGCTAACCGTCCAACAGTTTCAGGCTTGATATCACTACTCGTACGGCCTGGTACATTATATAAAATCTGTGGCAACTCCGTACTTTCGGCAATAGCTTTAAAGTGCTGATACATGCCTTCTTGTGTCGGTTTATTATAATAAGGTGCAACCGTTAAACAGCCTACGACGCCAATATTTTCGACCTTACTGGTTAATTCTATAGCCTCCTTCGTTGCGTTTGCGCCTGTGCCAGCAATAATGGCAATGCGCCCATCAGCATAGTCAATTGTTCTTTTAATTACATCAATATGCTCGTGGTGATCAAGTGTTGCTGATTCGCCTGTTGTACCAACCGAAACAATACCCGATGTTCCATTTGCAATATGATATTCGACCAATTTTTTTAAGCTTACGTGGTCAACGTTTCCTTTTGTATCCATGGGAGTAACAAGTGCGACCAGACTTCCTGTAAACATAAAATGACCTCTCATATAATTGGTTTATAACACAACGTAAAGAATAAAAATCTGCGGATAAGTATGCGATATTTCTAGACTAAATTCAACTTTTGTTATACAGGATTATCAATATCGACAAAAATAACCTCAACACCGTAACAGCTCGCTAACCATTCACCCAATTTTTTAATACCGTAACGTTCGGTAGCATGGTGTCCAGCGGCATAAAAATTAATACCATATTCACGTGCAATATGGATAGTGCGTTCAGACACTTCGCCAGTAAAAAAAGCATCCACTCCCATTAATGCTGCTTGTTCAATATAATCTTGCCCTCCACCACTACACCATGCAATACGATTAATAACTTGTGGAGCATTATCTCCACAAAATAGTACACGTTGTTGGTTATTGTGTAATACTTGCTCAAGTTGTTGTTTAAATTGTAAAGCAGTAAGTGGCTTGTTTAATGTACCAGTAAAAAGCAGATCGGTAATGTCATTGCGTTTATCGACTGAAATACCCAATAAGTTAGCCAGTTCAATATTGTTGCCCAAAACAGCATGACCATCTAATGGCAAGTGATAACCATATAAATTAATATCGTTAGTTAACAGTGTTTTAATCCTTTGATATTTAATACCTGTAATGGTTTGTGGTTCACTCTTCCAAAAATAACCATGATGAACCAGAACTGCATCAGCTTTTAATTCAACCGCCTTATCTAACAATAACTGGCAAGCGGTCACGCCTGTGACAATTTTATTCACTTGCTTGCGCCCCTGCACTTGCAATCCATTTGGTGCATAGTCACGATAACGGCTAATTTGTAGTTCGTTATTAATAATCTGTTCTAATTCAAAGTTGTGCATTATTCGCTCAATTTTAATGTTATTTAATGATAATTGATGATTATAATCACTTTAACCAATAATCGCACCTACTCATTGGTTTAATGTAATTTGAATAAAACTACTGTATTGGCTTTTTACAAAGATTAACAAATTGAATACAAACTCTTGTAGCCAATGCTAGGCGAACTGGTTAAAAGATGGCATAATAACACCTTTTTTGATAGATAAGAAAAATTAACGTGCCAAACGCCAAATTATGTGAACGCTTTCGTGGGTTTTATCCTGTTGTAATTGATATTGAAACATCTGGATTCGATCCAAAATTCAACGCTATTTTAGAAATCGCCGCTATCACCTTAAAAATGACCCCAGATGGTTGGCTAGAGCCAGATCAATCCTTACAATTTAATGTCAATCCATTTAGTAGTGCAATTTTAGAACCAGCAGCCCTTGCTTTTAATGGCATTGATCCTGATAATCCACTTCGTGGCGGTGTTGACGAAAAGCTCGCCTTAGACGAAATTTTTAAAATGGTTAGATCTGGCATAAAAGCTAGTGAATGTACTCGAGCAGTGATTGTTGCTCATAACGCACACTTTGATCATAGTTTTTTAATGGCGGCTGCTGAACGCACAGGCATAAAACGCAACCCATTCCACCCATTTGCTACCTTTGACACTGCGTCACTCAGTGGTTTGGTTTTTGGTCAAACAGTGCTCGCCAAAGCCTGCCAAGTAGCACAAATCACATTCGATCATAAACAAGCTCACAGTGCGCTATACGATACACAAAAAACGGCAATGCTTTTTTGTAAAATCGTTAACCAATTTAAAGCATTAGGTGGATGGCCTTTGGCAGTTACAGATTCGGGTGTAGATGCAAAAATCGAAAATAATTTAGATAATAGACAACAAAAACAAGAGTAAACAGTATTAATTCACTAATTGATAAAAATAAAAAAGCGCGCCTATTTTGCGCGCTTAATTTACCATACTGCATTAAATTAGGATTTATACTTTTCCGCAGTTTGCTTAATAAGCGTTTGCAGTTCGCCTGTTTGAAACATCTCTAGCATAATATCACAACCACCTACTAATTCGCCTTCAACCCATAATTGTGGAAACGTTGGCCAATTAGCGAATTTAGGTAATTCGGCACGAATATCAGGGTTTTGTAAAATATCAACGTAAGCAAACGCTTCACCACATTGCGACAAAACCTGCACCGCCTGAGCCGAAAAGCCACAGCTTGGCAATTTTGGCGAACCTTTCATATATAAAATAATCGGGTTATCGGCAATTTGTTTTTTGATTTTGTCGAGTGTTGTCATTTCAGTCGTCATGCGATTTCCTTGGTAATTTATTGTAATAATGCGAGCTATTTTAACGTACAATTTTGCTTGTTCCTACTGGTATCTTATAACCAAGCTACTTAATGGGGATTTTTAGAGCAAATTATGGAGGCGTTATTTTTTTAAAACAATTAAAATAAAAATAATAAAACCAACCTAATCCCTGACGTTTTTTTGCTGGAAAAAGTGGGTTTTACTGGATTTACCTTTGTAAGACTCCTCTTTGTCGGTTCGTGCGCCACCTGCTTACACAGAAAGCGCTTACTTTAATTCGTTATCTTTAATTAGCCTATCACTCAAGGATTAAGAATTAAATGCTAAGGAGTTGTACAAATCACATACGAGGAGAAACTTGGAAAAAGACCCATCACGCTACCATTTCCATTTACAACGAATGAATCATCACCTGTCCAGTACTCTCCGAAGCGGTTGAAGTTTGTACCAGAGTAACCGGCCAACAGCCCCCATTCCGTAAGAAATCCTGCCCCTATTCGGCGCTGATAATGATTACCTGTTGATGATGGCGTAGCACCGACAGCTCCATTACATCGCCTATCTGTATTCAAACCAAAACACACAGCATTAGTCAGATCCTTTACCTGTGGTATACGATATCCTAACCCCCTACACCAATCAGCTTGCTGAAAAGAATACGCTCCTTGATCTCCTCTGTGAACAAACCACTTTTGTAATACAAATGCATATCTTACTATCTCATTACCGCTTCTATCTCTCCCCACTAATACGAATTCCCACGGTAACCTTGGTACAGTAATTCGACTTGGATAAGGATTATACCATTGAAATCTAGCCTCTGGCCCCTTTAGAGTAACACGTGTTACCATTTCTTTAGTCCATCTATCGTTTGTCATTGTCCTTTTTACGGTGACGGTTATTCCATCATGCGTGACTGGTGTCCATGTCAATTGATCTGGATCAACTCCCTTTATCGCTAAATCAAAAAATAATCCATCAGCCCCTGTGGTTGGAAAATTAGATTTTGGATCTGATTGAATGGGAAATCCCTCTTTTGTATTCCATGCGTCAATAGGACCTGCATATTGATCTGTACCCCAATCCTTATTTGGCCTTACATAACTAATAGCAGGTACAAAAGGTTCATCTGGTAATGGTTCCTCTGGTAATATTGTGGCATCACTACGATAATTATTCGCTCGACCACTTGTGCTAGCTAATGCATCTAAACTCCATGAATAGGGCAATAATAACAGCCCCAACACCAACAAGATTTTTCGGGACAACTTCGATGATGAGTTGAGAAATAATTTGGAAAATATAAATGAGTTTCGAGCAAAAACTCGTCGGATAGAATTATTTGATAAATTTAAGGCGTAGGTTTGCCAGTGCTTGTGCCTTGTGCCTTGTGCCTAAAATAATAATGCATTTTATTTCACCTGTCAAGTAATTATTTGTTTTATTTAGATTTTTATAATTATTCGCTTATTTAATAAGCATGTTTTCCTATAGTGATAAAAGTATAACCATTAAAAAAATAGTTGGCTAGTTTTTTAGCGAATTTTTTGTAAAGAAATGTAAAGATGAAAACAATTCAGCCTTAGATAGGAATAAATTTTCAATAAAAATATAAAGTTATATTTATGGCCATTTAGCTTTTTGTGGAATTATTAATATTGGTGATAACGTTTGAGTTAGTAAATTTTTATGCTTTCTTCCACTTTAATCATTTATCCATAATATTCTCCTCGTCCCAAATTGGACAGAAGTTGCCTTCAAAATATAAATAAAAATCATAAGAGAAAATACTAAAGTCAAAAATTTGAGTGTCAAATTCAAACAACAAACAGCAAATTATTCGTTATCTGATGCTCGTCTCTCTATCAGCAAACTTACTAACACCTAGGCAGGATAAATTAACAAAAAACTTAAAGACATTGAGTCTGCATCATAATGCAAAGGACATAAAATACTCAATAATACATGGGTAACTGATACAACTTATATTAAAACAGATAAAGATGGTTATATTTGCCCATAATTATCGATTTATATAGACAAACAGTAATGACTAGTCAAACTAGTTATCACATATGTTATGTTTTTAGCAAAATTATATTATACAAAATTTTATGCCTTTCAATTGAAAGAAGCACCTACTTTATTTTCTTTAACTTAATGTAATAATGCGATTATTCCTACAATTAGCTAAATAAAGTGAATAATCGCAACCAATTACCACTAGTGATTTATGGACTTATTATTAATTTTTTGTGTTATGAATGTAGTAAAAAATTTCATCACTTTTAAAATAAGAAGAATAAAAAAATAAATGACGAAAGGGAATACAAATATATAACTCCACATAATAACAAAAACAAAGAAATCAGTTAGAAAATAATCTGTATCAATAAATAAATAGACAGCATTATCAAAATCTTCCTTAGTTAAATAATTGATACGGAATAAAAATGTACCCAGTCCTAGAATCGATATAATGGCAAATACAAATAATAAAAATTTAATAATTAACGATTTAAATGAAGTTGATTTATTATCTTTAGGACCAAATAGGATCATTTTCGCTGATTTAATAAACATGGTAATAAAAAAAAATAAATAGCAAATTGATGCCAATATCATCACCATACCAGCACTACCAGCTTGTTCACAATTATCAGCTCGCATACAAAATATGTAAAATAACAAAAATACCCCATAACTAATTAATAACTCTTTAATCAATTTCCTATCTTTTACATAATCTTTAATTGTTTCAATCATTCCCTACACCATCTTCTAATTAAATAAACCTATATCAACCTAAGCAGAACTAATGCTAATAATAATTTTATCTTAAATTTAATAAGCTGAAGAATAATGCATTATGATCTGTTTAATTTCAATTATTATTTAATATAAATTTTTTATTGTTATTTTGACAAATTTACTAATTTGGAAACAAATTTTAGATGTTAATTGATATATTGATTTAGAATTATGGTCCTTGCTGAACTTAGACCAACGACCAATTGGTTAAGAGTGACACGTATTATTTTAATTTATTATAAATTAATAAAAGAAGATGTTAGCTAATTCGATTACTGTATACTTATTCACTATTTTTTAGTTTACTTTACATTATTTACAGCACAAATATGTCACAACAACATAAGTTTCCTGTTTTTTGGAAACACCCTAAAACCAAAATCCAAGTCGCTGAAGCTCACCTAAATGAAAAATCATTTAATAACCTATTTCATAACCAAGGTGTGTCAATTACTTGGCGTCAGTACATCAGGTTATTATGTCTGGCTAAAATACCGCATTAAATCAGTAAAATTCTAGTATATCAAAAAGCAGTATTGGCACCATAAGGCTAGTTTGAGTAAGCAGAGTCGCCTCATGATGCCAGAGATATAGACTATCAAGTTTCATATTAGCCATGTTTTGCAACAATTTAGATTACGAAGTCAACCATGACATAAATACCAGCATCCATAATAATATCGTTCCCAATACGTTAGATTGACAATTTAACCTTATAAGCCTAATGCAATATAAATAACTGATATCGCTTATATTAAAATAAGTGAAGGTTGGTTATATTTGTTGGTGATTATCGATTCATACGGACAAAAATTGATTACTAGGCAAGCTAAGTTTAATTGTTAACAAGTGTAAACCAGTATCATGCCAATAATCACTTAAGCTTAAGGGATTGATGGTATATTCGCTATATAAACCCTTAATTTACTAAAAATAGCCAAACAAAGAAATCAACAAAATCAATAAGTTTTCTGTCTGATTTTTATCACTATTAGTTTAAAAAACGAGCCACCTATAAATCTACCATAACATACTAAATATCTTTAAAAAACTGAGTAATATCTTCTTTTTTACACTTGACGTAATTGATAACATTGGCATAATTGCACAATCAACACTTTATCTGGATCTATCCATGAAATATAAAATAATCAACCTTAGTATTTTCTTTTTAGCTTCGATTAGTGCTTTACCCTCTGCTCAAGCCAACGAAATAATTTGCCCAAGCTCAATAACAATTAAATCTGCTCATTTAGATATAGATAATCTACCTGACGATTGGATGGTTTCTGAAAAGAAAGATGCGTTATTATTGCTTGATGGCTTTGGCGTCTATTCTGACAACCCCGCTAAAAAAATCCAGCAAAAACCAGATGCTGGTATCATTGATGGCAAAGAACATCAAACAACCTGGAGCGTAAACACCACTTACGACCAAGGAGGTAGTTGGGTCAGTTGTGATTACAATTATGGTGAAGTAAATCTAATAAAAAAAATCGCTACAACCATGAAAAGTTGCTGGGAAATTGATTCGATGGATCAATTCGATCGATTACACATCACGCTTAAGTGTAGTACTAGTGAATTGCAAGAAGTTAAATAGGTTTTGAATTTTATTGAACGGTATAATTTCGACCCCAGCAGGAATCGAACCTGCAACTAGCCCTTAGGAGGGGCTTGTTATATCCATTTAACTATGAGGTCATAGGTTGTACATTTTAATAAATTTTATTAGATAATGCCATTTAAATAACGAAAAATTTTCTATTTTAAGTAATCATGATACAATCGCATCATAATTAACCTCATTACTTTTAATCGAAGATACTATGAAAAAACGAATTGTTGGTATGATGTTTTCTGTAATGGCACTCACAAGTTGTGCTACTTATCAAGCCGAAACTAATTCCTATAGTGATCCGTTATCAGGTTTTAACAAAACCATGTTTGATGTTAACTACTATGCGCTTGATCCCTATGTTTTGCGTCCTGCCGCAGTAGCTTGGAAAGATTATGTTCCGTCTCCTGTTCGTACAGGTGTAGTTAACTTTTCATCTAACCTTTCTGAACCCGCTTCAATGGTGAACAACTTATTACAAGGTGACGTTCATAAAGCTGGAACACATTTAGCACGATTCTTTTTAAATACCGTTTTCGGTTTTGCTGGTTTGATGGATGTTGCTAGCATGTCTGATCCACAATTACAAAAAGGCGGCAAACGAACTTTTGGTGATGTTCTTGGTCATTACGATGTACCTTATGGTCCTTATGTTGTACTGCCATTTTATGGTTCAGCAACATTGAGAGAAGAAGGTGGTGGTATTGTTGACACCCTTTATCCTCCACTTGTTTGGATAGATTGGCAATGGATGTTGGCACGTGGTGTAATTGATGGCGTTGAAGCACGTGCAATGGCAATCGAGTATGAAGATCTGATTAAAAGTAGCGATGATCCTTATAACTTTATGCGTAATGCTTACTTCCAGCGTAATGACTTTATCGCATCGGGTGGTAAAGTAGATGAAAATAAACAAAAACAACGTGAAGAATCGATTAATGATGTTATTAATGATATCGATTCGCAATAACTTTTGTTAAATTATGTACTTTTATTAAATCATGTTAAAAACCGCCGTTATTTGGCGGTTTTTTTATGTTCTTTTATTTATGATGATACTAATTTAGTCATTTTTTATTTACATATTTATTTTGATATTGATTTCATTTCTGGTAAATATTGCCAAAATCGGCTTGGCATTTGCTGACGTTGTAATTTAGGATTGATTCGTTCTTTTATAGTTAATGCATTACAATAGCGTAACCACATATTCTGAAATAGTACTTCGTCCTTAGATAGATAATTTTGATTCACCTGACTATTAATAATCAGATCATCTTTATCAACGAGCGAGATCGGTTCAATACTGTGTAAATTATAGATATAACCATATTTGCGCTTTTCATCATATATAACCCACTTTTGATCGGCAAAACGATCTTTAAAAAATTTAAGAACCAAAGGCAATACGTTATAAATAGGAGCAATATTCGAAAAATAGATCTTATCTTCCCTTTCATTAGGCATTGTCGTATCTTTAAGAGGATTGTCAATTGCACTAAAACGAACAAATTGCATTATACGATGTCGCTCCCGACTAACTTTTTTGGCAATATCATGTACAAATAACACATCTTTATCGGCAAAATCCGTTTCGATTGATTTAGATGATTTAAATACCTTGCAAATATAACGAAAAACAATTAAATCACTTTCAGGCAATTCTGATAACCAAACATACATTAAATGACGAAGCGCCGCTTTACTAATCTTATTAATTAACGCCAAACGTACACGCTCATATTTAAGATCACAAAATTCAACATTATGCCTATTAGACACTAATAGCGGTTCAACCTGCCCAATAGCCAACAGGCATTCAGGCATCTTTTTGAGTTTAAAAGCATCAAATACCGCACATAGCAATCCTTCAAAGCTTTTATCATAATAAAACGCCAACATGTCTACCACTCCATGACTAATTGCTGTGAAATATTATCTTGTTTATCTTCTAACAAAGGCGGATCTTGCAACGATAGTCGGATATATTCGGCCGAAGAATCAAGCAATTTAAATTTTCTCATTTCATGACAAACAACAAAAAATTTTGCTCGCTTTAAAACAACACCAATACGTTTAAGCGCATCAAAAGTAAGCTTACGATGACGTCTTGCCATCACAATTAACTTGGCCGATTTAACACCAATGCCTGGTACTCGCAAAATTTTTTGATAGCTATCACGGTTAACATCAACGGGAAAAAACTGCGGATTACGGATAGCCCAAGCCAGTTTAGGATCAACGCTTAAATCAAGATCAGGATATTGATCGTTAACAATTTCATCAACATTAAAATCATAAAAACGCAATAACCAATCGGCTTGATATAAACGATTTTCTCGTACTCTTGGTACGTCTTGTACAACAGGCAACCGCTTATCGTAACCATTAACAGGAATAAATCCCGAGTAATAAACTCGTTTCATACTTGGGCGTTTGTAAAGCTTGGCGGTTAATTGCAAAATCTGTTTATCTGATTCATCGGTTGCGCCAATAATAACTTGAGTACTTTGCCCAGCAGGTACAAATTTGGGTGTAGTGCGAAATTTTTTACGATCTTCGATATTTTCTAACACATTTTGATGTATTTGACGCATAGGCTGATAGATACTTTGATGATCTTTATCAGGTGCTAATAATTTAAGATTTTCTTCAGTTGGAATTTCTAAATTAACACTCATTCTATCAACCAATAAACCTGCTTGATTAATTAACTCATTACTAGCACCAGGAATCGCTTTCATATGAATATAGCCATTAAAACCATATTCATTTCGCAAAATCTTTACCACTTTAATCATTCTTTCCATGGTATGATCTGGACTTCTTACAATGCCTGAACTAATAAATAAACCTTCAATATAATTACGGCGATAAAATTCAATGGTCACATCAGCCAACTCACGTGGTGTAAAACCTGCTCTTGGAATATCATTACTTTGACGATTAATACAATAAGCACAATCAAACATACAATAATTAGTGAGCATAATTTTAAGTAACGAAACGCATCGCCCATCGGCAGTAAATGTATGACAAATACCAGACTTATGTGCACTACCAATGCCTTTACCTTTATTACCTCTTGAAGTGCCACTTGATGAGCAAGAAATATCATACTTTGCCGATTCAGCTAATATCTCAAGTTTAGTTATCATTTTTTCGTTCATATTGTGCCATTAAAATAACTGTTTATTTATACAGTGTACAGTAATTATATTAAGCTTAGCAAGTAAATATTGTCGACAAAATCACTGTTACCTACGCTACTTAGGCAATTCTATTGATTTGATTACTTTTATATAAATAGTTAAGACAATATCAAAAGATATAAATAAAAACATGGCAAGGTATTGTTCAGCTTACAACTGTACGCTATAATCAACAAACTTTTTTATATGAAGCCAGATAACTTAGGAGCTAAATAGTAAATGAAACGAGTTGTAATTACAGGGTTAGGAATTCTTTCAAGTATTGGGAATAATACTAAAGAAGTCTTAGAATCACTAAAAGTAGGTCGTAGTGGTATTACCTTTTCTCAAGAAATGAAAGATAGCGGGATGCGTAGCCATGTATGCGGAAATGTAAAACTTGACACTACTGGACTCATTGATCGCAAAGTTGTTCGTTTTATGAATGATGCTTCTATTTACGGTTATCTTGCTTTACAACAGGCTATTGAAGACGCAAAATTAACCCCTGAACAAGTCTCTAACCCTCGTACTGGCTTAATTGCTGGTTATGGTGGCTCAACTAAAACACAATACAATGTAGTAGCTGGAATGAAAGAAAAGGGATTACGAGGTGTAGGTCCTTATGCTGTAACCAAATCAATGTCATCGGCGATTTCGGCTTGCTTAGCAACTCCATTTAAAATTAAAGGAATTAGCTACTCAATGACATCTGCTTGTGCGACATCAGTTCACTGTATTGGTCATGCTGCTGAACTTATTCAACTTGGCAAACAAGACATCGTCTTTGCGGGTGGTGGTGAAGAACTTTGCTGGGAAATGTCTTGCGAATTTGATGCCATGGGCGCTTTATCAACCAAATATAACGACAACCCAGAAAAAGCATCACGTGCTTATGATAAAAACCGTGATGGTTTTGTTATTGCTGGCGGTGCAGGTATGGTTGTAGTTGAAGAATTAGAACATGCGCTTGCTCGTGGTGCTCATATTTATGGCGAACTGGTTGGATATGGCGCAACGTCGGACGGTCATGACATGGTTGCCCCATCAGGTGAAGGCGCAATGCGCTGTATGCAACTTGCTATTCAAGATTTAGATGTTCCGGTTGATTACATCAACACCCACGGCACATCAACCCCAGTGGGTGATGTCAAAGAATTATGGGCAATCAAACAAGTATTTGGCGATAACATCCCTGCTATTTCATCAACCAAATCAATGACTGGTCATTCATTAAGTGCAACAGGTGCGCAAGAGCTTATCTATTCATTATTAATGTTAGAACATGGCTTTATTACACCAAGTATCAATATTGATGAACTTGATGAAGCAGCAATCGGCATGAACATTATTACTGAACCAACCGAGCGTGAACTAACAACAGTCATGTCAAATAGCTTTGGTTTTGGTGGTACTAATGCCTCAATTGTAATGAAAAAATATAAAGTTTGATAAGTAAATTTGATTAATATCAATCGAAAAAACCGTTCTAGATTGAACGGTTTTTTGTAAGGTTGATAATAAAAATTAAATATTTATAAAACGTTACTTAAAAATAGCCGTGTTTGTTCAGCAGCAATCTTAATCAACAACGGCAATAGCAACAAGCAAAGCTTCGGCTTTAGCAATAGCATCGATTTTAATCATCTTTTTGACATCCATATAATTATCTGCATTCGGCTTTGATGCCATGATGAGGCAAACTTATCAAAATTATGGTGCTATAAACGTCTTTCTTACTTTAAAATTGTTCAGTTAGACTATTGATTTTATTAATTTTTTATTTTTAAATAAAGTCATATACTTATAGGCTAGTTGTTTATTACATTGAATTTGGCTTTTTAAGAAAGGCGCTTTTGTTATTTGATAATAGCTATTTAATAACAACTTGTTAATAACAAAAGCGCAAACTTTAAAATTGTCTCGGTCTGGCGTTATTTTGGCTTTTAGTCATTAAAGCACTAGGCTCGCAGGCTTTGCCTGCTCAAAGCCCCAACATGCGCTGGGGTTTTATTTTTCTTATATTTTCCTCTCAGGCACCATAAGCCCCCCTTTTCCCCTAGGGATTAAGGACTAAACACCTAATAACTAAGGTGTGGTGCAAACAGCCCAAAGGCCTTTGTTAGGATTGTCGCTGTAGAGGTCGCCTGAGTGAGAGACGACAGCAAACCAGTAGTTACCTGCTGCGTCACTTGTCCAGTAATCGTAGAAGACGAAGCCCGCATCAGCGTAGTAGAGCATGACGCCCCATTCCGTGAAAAAGCCTGCTCCTATGTGACGCATGTGATAATTACCATCAGACGACGGAATGGCGCCATCTATGCCATTTATACAAGGAAAGTAACTATGTACACCACACTTCGCATTGGTTAAATCGCTTACCCTTGGCATTCGATAACCCAAACTATTACACCATGTAGTTTGATTAGAATGGCTAGTTCTTTGACCTCCTCGATTAACAAACCACTGCCTCAATTCAAATCCATACCGAACCTCATTACCACTTCTATCCCTTCCAACCAATTCAAAGGTTTGTGGCAAAGATGGACGTCTAAGTGAACTTGGATTATCTGAATTTATCTGAGTACTATTAGCTTTAGGACCATTCAGCGTTACCCTCGTTACGTTCTTGGACTTATCTCTAATCCAAATATCAGCTGATATAGTGCTCCCTTGTGGGTCTGTGAATGTTCCTGTATGCGGCCTAACCCAACTCACCGTTGCCGTTATATCACCACGTGTGGTAACTGTCCAACTCAACTGACTTGCATCTACCCCAGCAATAAGCAAATCAAAATACAATCCATCTGACCCCGTAGTTGGAAAATTCAATCCGTAAGATGACGGGTTTGTTGACTGAACTAAAAAGCCCTTAGCTGGATTCCATATGTTAGCTGGGCCTGCATAACGTGGGCCGTCGTAAGAAACAATACCACTTGTTCCACCCACCAACAAATTCGGCCTGACCGAACAAATAACGGGTTGTGACGGTGGAGTGATATAATACTCCGCTGTTCCTCCACTAAAAGTACTACTATCTGGCAAACCATATTGTGTAGTTAAACTACCTCCAGTACTACTTAAAGTTACCTTATAAGGTGCATTACATATATCTAATGCATCACTACGATTAATGGTATTGCCATCTTTATCCGTTATTGCTAACGATATACTTCCTGATGCAGTAATTTCACTTGCTCCCTGTCCATCTCCATCATCGTCTCTCCATTTACCTTGTGTCACTAAATCATTTATATTTATTGAGTCGCTTGATGGCGGGACTATCATTTCAATATCAGCCAAGGTATCCCCTACATTAGATAACTCGATTGGCGAGGTTGGTGATGAAGGATTATCTTGCGGTGCGAATGTTCGACCATCCGATAACTTAATACCTAATAAATCCTCTGTTTTAGTCACTTTAGTAACACCACCATCAAAGGTTAAATAAGGCGCAGTACCGTGAATGCGCTCAGAAGTTGTGGCTGATAATGCCTGCGATTCAAAAGAGTACGGCAATAACAACAATGATGTTAATACCAATGGGATTTTTGAAAATAATTTTGTGAATAATTTCGATAATAATTCGAGAGATAATTTTGAAGATATAAATGAGTTTCGTGCAAACACTCGTCGAATAGGATTATTTGATAAATTTAAGACATAGGTTTGCCAGTGCTTGTGCCTTGTGCCTAAAAGGGTACTGCATTTTGTTCCACCTGTCAAGTAATATTTTGTTTTATTTCAATTTTTTATAATTATCCGCTTATTTTTCTAAAGCTGTGAAAGTATAGCCGTAAAAAAAATAGTTGGCTAGTTTTTTGGCGGACTTTTTTGTAAAGAAATGTAAATAAATTTAAAGAAACATAAAGATAGAAATGATTCAGTTATAAAAATAGGTGAATTTTTTAACTAAATTATGATGTCTGATTTCAGACTTTTTGACTTTTACGGAATGGTTAATATTGCTGATAACATCTAAAACACAAACACGCCCAATAGCCCAGTTTGGCGTGCTAGCTTTACTTCGTTATCGGCACATTTTGAAGCTCTGATAAGGCAAACTTATTAGCATTGTGGTGCTATAAGTGTGTTTTTGCTCAAAATTATTCAGGTAAGATATTAATTTTATTTGCTTTTATTCAAATAAGTTAATTACAGGAGGGATGAGTAAAATTATAGTTTTTAGAGAAATCTAAAAATCTTCTTCTTTTTTCCAATAAATTTTACGTCCAAATCCCAGCAAATTATTCGTCATTTTTACATAATGTAACTGTAATGCCCAAATTGGTGCTTTGATAACTCTTGCAAAGGGAAATGCCCGATAATATAGCGCATAGGCATGCTCAGCTTGTTGTTTTTGTAATCGTGTTGCTTGAGCTTGAAATTGGATCCCTTGGATCTGTGCAACCGTCTTAGGCGTAATACTGATGGTGCCCGCTATTAGTGGGTTTGTTAACATGGCTTTAGCGTGTTCGGTTTTTAATTCGGAAAGAAGATACAGACACATTACCGATTCATCAAAAACATAAAAGGTGTTACATGCCCATGGTTTGTTGTCAGGTAAGATTACGTTTAGCGATAATACATGGTTATTTTTAATAAATTTTATGATTTTAGAGTCGGCTTGCATATTTTTTATTTATTGGTGTTATTCGGTTTTAGTGTTTAGGTGCAGATCTTCGCCCCATCGTGGTAGCGATGGGATGTTAATATCAAATAGGTCAAGTGCTCTTGCTACGCTATGGGTGATGATATCATCCAAACATTCAATATGCTGATATAAAGCTGGTACTGGCGGGCATATTACACCACCCATAAGTGTCACAGTTTCCATGTTTTTTAGGTGCGTTAAATTTAAGGGTGATTCACGAACCATTAATACCAAGCGACGACGCTCTTTTAATGCAACATCAGCAGCACGAGTAAGTAAGTTATCTGATAAGCCATGTGCTATGGCAGCTAGAGTCCTCATTGAGCAAGGTGCAATTAGCATACCCATAGTTTTAAACGATCCGCTTGCAATAGCCGCACCAATATTGTTTACAGAATATACTTTATCAGCTAGTGATTCTATTTGTGCTATGCTGGTGTTAGGGAATTCGTAAGCGCGCGTTATTTGTGCTGCTTTTGATATTACTAAATGAGTCTGAATATCAAGTGGTTTTAAAAGCTCTAACGCTTTTATTCCATAAGCAAACCCTGTTGCACCACTAATGCCAATCACTATCCGCTGGAGAGTCATGTTTATCCTATATTAATAAAATTGTTAATCATTATTTTATTTAGTCTACAAATTATATTGTACATTTAAAAATAAGCGATATTAAAGCTAGTTATTAATTTAGTGACTATACCTATCTATTGATAGCGAATCAAGTAGCTAAGGCTACTATCATGAATACTAAAATAAGGGAAAAGTGTTGAGATTATTAGGTTGTTTTATGGCTACCATATAAGGTTGGTAGCCATTTTTAATAATTTATTCTTTAGCTATTGGTTCATTTACAATTTTTGTTTCTTGCTTTCCTTGAATAGCTTTAATTTTTTGTTCATATTTTGTTACAGCATCTTTGCTAGATAATAAACTATAAGTTAAAGTAAATTCAGTGCTTTGTCCTGGTTTAAGCTGACGTACACGTTTTTGCTCACGTTCGATAGTCACTGGATAAGCAAAACTGGTACCTGGCTCTAAGCCTGTAACATAACCTTGCTTGAGGGTATCGGTATTTTTCCATAATGATAGTACGGGTAGCTGTTTAGTATTAAAACTAATACCAGCTGCTTTATCACCTGCTTTATTGGTCACCATAACTTGTGTTTCGCCATTCTCCTCAGAAAAAGGATAAACATTAAATACCATTTCATCAAAATCTTTAGTTGGACCTAGATAAGTTTGCCATGTATCAAGGCCACCTTTTGCATAATCGTTAAATGGAGATATTTCTTTAACTGGTGCAACAAATTTAGCACCATCTTCAAGAATAGGTGTACCAAAATTACTATGGTAGATAATTTGATAATCACGGATATAATCACTCTTATTGGTGAGAACGTCGTGGACCGTAAATTCTCTACTTCCTGGCACATAGATCAGCGATGCCCAAGTTTCTAAATTGCTTTTTTTGAAAGTATTTTCTTTAATTAACCCTTTAACTGTAATGGTGTACGGTGCTTTGTCCGATACATCAACAATTAATTTAGAAACAGGTGTATTTTGCGCACGACCATGAAGCGTATACATGATGCCTCTATCTTGCACAGCATGACCTGTCCATTCAAAACCACAACGAACCATCATTTCGTTAAAGCCATCTAGCCAACCAAGCCCTGCCCGACTTTCTAAGTTAATATATTTAGGATGAACGACTTCATCTACTGGTGAATCCCATCCCATGCGAACACCATCACCAACAACAGACAAAATACCTAATCCACGAGTTGGAATTAATTTAATAGTGAAATTATCACTAGAAATTGTTAGTAGTTCAGTTCCGTCTTGTTTACCACCTTTAAGGATCGTATTTTGAATAGCGAATTTTGAACCTTTTATTCCTAAATCTTGACTCGAAACTGACCAATTACCTTTGGCAATACCTTTTTCGTTATCAGTTAATACAAATTCTTTAGCATTGGCATTATAACTAACTAAACTAATCACAACAGCTAGTGAAATAATTTTGATTTTCATGGTGATTCCTCATAGTTAACAAAATAATACTGAATCGTGTCAGTTAATATGACATAAAATAAAAAGAATCAACAAAAAGAAAATCGCAAAAATGAGAGTTTATTCACACTTTTCCAAAAGCATATTGCATATGTACAAGCAATTTGTTGAAAGAAATAAGTGTGAAATTTTAAGAGGATCAGTTTTTAGGCCTTATTTGCCCTGCTTTCCAGTGTTTTCGGCATACTGAGTGGTATTCGCTATCACCTAGATGAATAGAATTTCCGAATTTAACAATTTTACCGTCTTGTCCTTCCAATAAAATCATAGTTGCTTTTTTGCCACACCAGCATACAGTTTTGAGCTCTCTAAAATTGTCGGCTATTTCAAGTAGTGTTTTAGAACCTTCAAACAGGTGTCCCATATAATCGGTTTTGATACCAAAAAACATGATTGGTACGCCATATTCGTCACATACATCAGATAACTTCCAAATAGTATTACGCGATAAAAACTGGCTTTCATCGATTAGTATACAGGCATAATTGCTTTGTTTGATATGCTCAATAATTTCATCAACCGTTGTGTCATCAAGCTGTAACGCTTTTTTGCGTAATCCTAAGCGAGAAACAATTTCAACTGCCGAGTCACGAGTATCGACTGATGATTTAAGTAATAAAGTCTGCATATTATTACTTAAATAATTATGGTCAATTTGTAAAAGCTCTGTGGATTTTCCGGCATTCATTACGCCATATATATAATAGATTTTAGACAAAATTAAATTCTCAAAATTAGATTAAATCAATAAAAGTGGTTAAATAAAATGATAATTTGGATAATAAAAAAGGTAAGTTAAATAACCTACCTCTTTAATAGTTTATTGAATAATTATTTTGCTTTACCTTGGTTGGCAACAGCAGCTTGTTTTGCAGCGATTTCGTCAGCATTGCCTAAGTAGTAGTGTTTGATAACTTTCATATTGTCATCAAATTCATACACTAATGGCACACCAGTTGGGATGTTTAGTTCGATAATATCATCATCGCTGATGTTGTCTAAATGTTTTACCAATGCACGAAGTGAATTACCATGAGCAGCAATGATAACACGTTCACCTTTAGCTACACGTGGAGCAATTGTTGATTCCCAGTAAGGTAGTACACGTTTAATAGTTAATGCTAGGCTTTCGGTTAATGGTAATTCTGATTCAGGTAGTTTGCTATAACGTGAATCGTGACCAGGAAAACGTTCATCTGATTTTTCAAGTGCAGGAGGTGTAATTGCAAAGCCACGACGCCATAATTTTACTTGTTCATCACCATATTTTGCTGCTGTTTCAGCTTTATTCAAACCTTGTAATGCACCATAATGACGTTCGTTTAGCTTCCAGCTTTTTTCAACAGGTAACCATGCTTGATCTACTTCGTCTAAAACGTGCCATAATGTGTGAATTGCACGTTTTAATACTGAAGTGTAAGCATAATCAAATGCGAAACCTTCTTGTTTTAGTAATTTACCTGCTTCAGCCGCTTCTTTGTTACCTTTATCAGATAAATCAACATCAGTCCAACCACAAAAACGGTTTTCTTGGTTCCAAACACTTTCTCCATGTCGAATTAGCACTAATTTTTTAACTGCCATGAATATAACTCCTTTGTTACGTAGATTAAATTTTTGGTATATTCTGTCATAGACATGCTAGGTTATTACCGTGCATGCCCATTTGTTTTGAGCCAACCAGACTGACTCAAAACGTTTATTATTTGGGTAAGTATTTTAATGGGTCAACTGATTGCGCTTTGTAACGAATTTCAAAGTGTAATCTAACTGACGAAGTGCCAGTTGCACCCATTGTGGCTATTTGCTCACCTGCGCGAACGGCTTGTTGTTCTTTTACTAATATAGATTGGTTATGCGCATATGCTGTTAAATAGTCATCATTATGTTTAATAATGATTAAATTACCATAACCTGGTAACGCATTACCAGAATAAACAACGCGTCCATCAGCCGCAGCCAAAACCTTATCGCCAATTGAACCCGAAATATCAATACCTTTACTTGCCTTTGAGAATTTCTCAATAATCTTGCCTCGTGCAGGCCATCGCCACGAAATATTAACTGCTTTTGAATTTATAGTTGGACTTCTAGTAGAATCATCTAGCGGTTCAGTGATTGTTTCAGTTGTTTCAGTTGTTGTTGGACGTTTATTTTTATCTATTGTGGTAATTGAAGTCGTTGTTGTTTTGGTTATTGTTGGTTTAGTTTTAGCTTGTCCAATCACTACAGATGAATTATTGTTGTTTGATTTATTTGTCGTTGTATTATTGGTTGTGGTTTTTTGTGTTACCACAACAGTTCCGCCACTAACGTCTAATACTTGCCCAACATTAACGGCAAATGGTTCTTTGATATTATTTTTAGCTGCTAGTGAACGGTAATCATTACCAGTTACCCATGCAATATAAAATAAAGTATCGCCTCGTTTAACAGTGTAAGTATCGCCTTGGTATCCACCTTTTGGAATGTCGTCGTAATTACGATTATAGACGATACGCTCATTACTAATCACCGTGCTAGTATTGTTAGCGGTGTTGGAATTTGAAACCGTCGCCTGCCTTGATGATGGAAGGTTATGATTAGTAGGAGTAGAAACTGTTCTACCGCCTGTTGATATATTGGCAGGTGGTTTGGTATAGACAGAAGAAGTTGATGATCCACCTGCGCCAGAAATATCTTCAATTTCGGCCTGCTCAGTTTGCGTACAAGCAACAATCAACAAACTTAAGCAACTTAATGTAAGTATTTTTTTCAAAGCAACACCTTTCATTCGTAAATTTTGTTTTTGACTATTTTGCGTTCAATAGCATTTATACATCTTATTTTATCAGCACATTTTAGCGTTTTTATAGTAAAAACGCTATTATATTGATTAGTTATTAGTTAAATCAATAAATTCATCTAGAATTTCACGATGAAAACCTTAAATTTGTTATTTGATTATTCTTGCGATCTATAACCACTAAAATTCAAACTGAGCTAATATAATTTCTTTATTATCCAAAGGTATAATCCCAATCAGCTTATGCTTAATTTTGTTATAAGCAAGCTATTTTTCTACTTTTGATTAACTAATTATTCAGGCTTTGTCGGATTTATTTTGAATGTAACGAGTATATACAATAAAATAGGTTTTCGTACAGTACCTTTGCCGTATTTCTAAAAAAATTTAATGTGATTTAAAATAATGACTTTATATATTGTTGCCACCCCTATCGGAAACTTAGATGATATTACACTCAGAGCCATCAATACACTGAAAAGTGTCGATCTTATTGCGGCTGAAGATACTCGCCATAGCGGTTTACTTTTACAACATCTTGGAATAAAAGCAAAATTGTTTGCTTTACATGATCATAATGAACAAGAAAAGTCCAATATTTTGATTGAAAAACTTAAATCTGGCTTATCAATTGCTTTGATTTCTGATGCTGGCACTCCGTTAATTAATGATCCCGGGTATCATTTAGTTAAGGCTTGTCGCGAAAATAACATAAAAGTAGTTCCCGTTCCTGGTGCTTGTGCTGCGATTGCTGCTTTATGTGCATCAGGGTTGCCGTCAGATAAGTTTATTTATGAAGGTTTTTTACCAGCTAAAGCTAAAGCTCGCCAAGATTGTCTTGTAAAATTGTTGGACGAACCTCGAACAATGATTTTTTATGAATCAACACATCGCTTATTAGACACGCTTAACGATATGCAAACTATTTGGGGAGCTAATAAGCAGATCATTTTAGCTAAGGAACTAACCAAAACATGGGAGACCATTGTCAGTTTTAAGGTTAATGAGCTGATTAATTGGCTAAACGAGGATACTTCTCGTCAAAAAGGTGAATTTGTATTGATTGTTCAAGGTCATATCAAATGCGATGATGATATCGATCCTCACGCAATTAGTACCCTTAAACTATTGCAAAAAGAATTACCGCTAAAAAAGGCAGCAGCCATTACTGCTGAAATATATGGACTTAAAAAAAATCAACTTTATCAAATTGGTTTAGATTCCGAACAATAATTGGGTCGTTAAGTAACATTACTTGGTATGGCTTATAAAACGGCTTTTAAAAAGCGTTGACTGGATAATAAACTAAATAATTATTACTAATTTGCTTAATTATCGGTTGATTTATTGATAAGAAGATTAGCACAAATAGCGCAATTTAGTATATAATCGCCCCTTATTTTTAAGATATTTTAAAACAAAAAAGGTAACAAACAGTATGGGATTTAAATGTGGGATTGTCGGATTACCGAACGTAGGTAAGTCAACGCTTTTTAACGCACTAACTAAAGCTGGCATTGAAGCGGCTAATTTTCCGTTTTGTACTATCGAGCCAAATACTGGGGTTGTACCAATGCCAGATCCCCGTTTAGATGAGTTAGCTAAAATTGTTAAACCACAACGCACATTACCTACTACCATGGAATTTGTTGATATTGCTGGGCTTGTTAAAGGCGCATCAAAAGGCGAAGGTTTAGGAAATCAATTTTTAGCTAATATTCGTGAAACAGAAGCTATCGGTCATGTAGTGCGTTGCTTTGAAAACGAGAACATTGTCCACGTTGCGGGTAAAATCGATCCTGCTGAAGATATCGAAATTATCAATACCGAGCTAGCATTAGCCGATCTTGAAGCGTGTGAACGAGCAATAACTCGCCAACAAAAACGCGCTAAAGGTGGTGATAAAGACGCCAAATTTGAAGTGGAAATCCTTGAAAAGTGTTTACCTCATCTTGAGCAAGGCAAAAAGCTACTCTTATTAGATCTTAGCAAAGAAGAACTTGAAGCCATCAAATACCTTAGTTTTTTAACGTTAAAACCAACTATGTACATTGCCAATGTTAATGAAGATGGTTTTGAAAATAATCCTTATTTAGATAAAGTAAAAGCAATAGCAGAGCAAGAAAAAGCTGTTGTCGTACCTGTTTGTGCTGCAATTGAAGCAGAACTTGCTGAACTTGATGATGCCGATCGTGATGAGTTTATGCAAGATTTAGGTTTAACCGAACCAGGCTTAAATCGTGTAATTCGTGCTGGCTATAGCTTACTTAATCTGCAAACTTATTTTACCGCAGGTGTAAAAGAAGTTCGTGCTTGGACAATTTCAGTTGGTGATACCGCACCTCAAGCAGCAGGAAAAATTCATACTGATTTTGAAAAAGGCTTTATTCGTGCGCAAACCATTGCTTTTGATGATTTTATTAAATACGGTGGTGAACAAGGAGCTAAAGAGGCAGGCAAAATGCGTGCTGAAGGTAAAGATTATATCGTGCAAGATGGCGATATTATGAACTTCTTATTTAATGTATAGTTGATTATTTTACGTCGCCTTTTGGCGACGTTGTTATATTGATATCCATAATAACTAATTAATATTGATATAAAATTTGTTTTTTACTTAAACGTAGTGTTACCTGAAACTTTTTGTCAACTGAACCAATAATAGATTGGTAAATATAAGGACAGCCCACTTTTATGTTACTCACTTTTCAACAAGCCAAGCAACAACTACTTCAAAGCGCATCAACCATAAAATCGCTGCATAGTGAAAAAGTTACGTTATTTGATGCATTAGAAAGGATTACCGCTGAACCTGTAATTTCCCCTATTAATGTACCTAGTTTTGATAATTCAGCTATGGATGGTTATGCGGTTCGGTTAGCAGATTTTAAACAATCAAAATTGTTGCCACTGGCTGGTGCTATTTTTGCAGGTGATGATATAAACAATCTTCATTGGCCACAAGGCACTTGTTTACGCATTATGACAGGTGCTCCAGTGCCAAATGATGCCGATGCGGTTGTTATGCAGGAGCAGACCGAAAAATCTGATCTAGGGATTACCTTTTTAAGTAACGTAAAAGCTGGCGATAATATTCGTCGTATAGGTGAAGATGTTAAAAAAGGTGCGATCACAGTCAAAAAAGGGACTAAATTAACGATACCAACACTATCGACACTTGCAACATTAGGCATTAGTGATCTTGTTGTCTTTAAAAAATTAAAGGTAGCCATCTTATCAACGGGTGATGAATTAACCCCCATTGGTCAGCCATTATCTGGCAATGGCGCTATTTATGACAGCAACCGCTTCACACTAAAATTATTATTAACCAAACTTAACTGTGAGGTTATTGATCTCGGTATTATTGCTGATGATCTTACCGAAATCAAAAAAGCGTTAATAACTGCATCAAGTCAAGCTGACTTGGTGATAACAAGTGGAGGCGTATCCGTCGGTGACGCTGATTATACCAAAACTGCACTTGAAACATTAGGACAAATCAATTTTTGGAAGATTGCAATGAAACCAGGCAAGCCTTTTGCCTTTGGCAAAATTGGCAATGCACTATTTTGTGGTTTACCTGGTAATCCCGTTTCGACCTTGGTGACATTTTACCAATTAGTGCAACCTTTGATTTTGACGCTTTCAGGGCTTGAATATTCATCCATGGATTTTAGCTTTAAAGTTAAAACAGCAACAAATCTTAAAAAGACTGTCGGTAGGTTAGACTTTCAACGTGGTATGCTGCAAATCAATGCACAGGGCGAATTAGAAGTAAGTATAACTGGAGCGCAAGGTTCGCATATTACTCAGTCATTTAATCAAGCAAACTGTTTTATTGTGCTTGAACAAGAACGAGGCAATGTAGCTAAAGGTGAACTTGTTACTGTTGAGCTATTCAATGCGCTATTAAAGTAGCCTAGGTTCAGGTTAATGCACTATTTAATATCAAAATAGTGCAACCAATATCGCCCCTGCCGCAATCATGGCAACGCCAATCCCTGCTAACAACGAGATCTTTTCACCAAATAAAACAGCAGCAAACACAACAGCAAAAACTACGCTTAATTTGTCAATTGGCGCAACTTGCGACACCTTGCCTTCTTTGATCGCCATAAAGTAAAATAGCCAAGATAACGCACCTGCAATACCGCTTAGCGCAATAATAAGTAATGCCTTTTTATCATTAAAAAAAGTGTTGATAAGATTTAATTTACCTTGAACAACAACCACACCGACTAAAAAAATGGCCATTACAACGGCACGAATTGCAGTAGCGGTGTTAGCATCAAGATGTTGTAAACCAATTTTCCCTAAAATAGCAACACTGGCCGCAGTAATGGCAGAAAGTAATGCGTAAATCAGCCATGCACTCATATTAATATTTATCTACTTTGAATAAATATTGTTGATTATTCGAATTATTGCTACATTGTTGAGATTTATTCATTACACCACGACAATCTTCTAAAACACCGTGCGCTTTTGACCAATGATAAGTTTTGCCTTCGTCGTTTTTTCCTCCACATCCAACTAATGCTAGGCTAAACATTAAACAAGATAGCCCAATAACTGCTACTTTCATTTCTTTCTCCTTTTGGCAAATACATTAAATAATTATAGGTATTACATTTGTTTCTATTGAAGTTATTTTAATTCATAATTAATACGTTTAATAGCTAAATTACCCCCTATTTTTAATAGATGAAAAGCGCGCTCGGCTTTGTGTTTAATTAATAATTGAGGTGGTTCATCTAATGGTTCATCAGCTAATTCAAATGCCCCCCAATGAATGGCTATTGCACAATGACAATTGAGTTCGTCATATAACCGCACAGCTTGTTTAGGATCGATATGCTGTGATTGCATATACCAACGTGGTGCATAAGCCCCAATTGGAATTAATGCCAAGTCTATTGAAGGAAAACGCTTAGCGATCTCTTTTAATTCAGCAGAGTAGCATGTATCCCCCATAAAATAGACTGTCTTTGATTGATCTTGATTATCAATATTAGATTGAATCACCCAACCACACCATAATGCTTTGTTTACATCAAATAACCCACGATTGCTCCAGTGTATAGCCGATGTTGCGGAAAAAATAAGCCCATCAACAGTTACACTATCCCACCAATCTAATTCAGTAATCTGTTTTGCTCCCAATTTTAATAATGCTTTTTTTAAACCAAGAGGAGCCATTATTACAATATTAGGAAAGCGCGCAATTAATTTCCGAATGCTATGATAATCAAGATGATCATAATGGTTATGTGAAATTACGATAAAATCAATCTGCGGTAGTTGTTCGATTTCTAAAGCTGGAGGTGTGCGACGTTTCGGTCCGATCAATTGTAATGGCGAAGCTCGTTTAGAAAAGATAGGATCTGTCAGAATCATTTTACCGCCTAAACGAATCAATGTTGTCGAGTGACCAATCCACCAAACTCTATCATCGGGCAAGTCAAGATTTATTTGCTCAAACCACGTCTGATTAAAGTTGTGATAACCTTCTTTAGGAGGTAAAACTTTACGTTCAAAACGCCAACGCAAAAACTCACTTATTTTTATTTTAAAAGATTCGTCGTGCCTAAACCCTTTAGCTGTATGATGTTTTTTGGTAGTAATTAAATCTTGCTTTTTATTATCTATCATTATTACAGTATCTTTACCACTAGTTAGTTTATTTATTTGCCGTACGTTCAATTATTACAGCAACATTTCGAGCATTAGCTATTGCATTCGGTTTGGATACTTTAACTTTAAGCCAATTAACCGAAAATTGTTTAATAATACGCTCAGCAATACGCTCAGCAACACATTCAATCAATTCAAAATTCGAACATTCAACCAATTGTGTAATAGTTTGACTAACCACAAAATAATCTAAGCAAAGTGATACGTTATCACTTTCTCCAGCAGGTTTATTATCCCACGCCATTTCAAGATCAATAATTAATTTTTGTTTAATAGTCTTTTCCCACTCATACACGCCGATGGTGGTTAAAACAGTTAATCCTTCGATTAATACCCTATCTTTGCTATATGTATTCATACCTGATTCCAAAACATAAGTTGCATTAAATAGAGATTACCGAATCTTGATAAATTACGCTATAATTTATTGCAAATAATATAAGATATACAAAATTATGACTCGAATTTTTCAACCATTTACCATTGAGCCAAATAGTCTTGTTACCCTAGATGATAATGCATTTAATCATCTTATTCGCGTGTTACGCATGAAAGTAGGTGAAAATATTATTTTATTTGATGGTTCAAACCATATTACTCCTGCAGTTATACATGAAATCAATAAAAAAACAGTTACAGTAAAAACCTCTTTGCCCATTTTAGATAATCGTGAATCACCATTAGATATTCACTTAGGGCAAGTGATTTCACGCGGTGAAAAAATGGAGTTTACAATTCAAAAATCAGTCGAATTAGGCGTAGCGAGTATTACTCCACTCCTTTCTGAACGTTGTGGCGTCAAACTTCATGAAGAAAGGCTCGAAAAGAAAATCCAGCAATGGCAAAAAATTGTTATTTCTGCTTGTGAACAATGCGGTCGAAACGTGATCCCAGTTATTCATCCAGTAATGAAGTTAGAAAGTTGGTGTGCTAGTTTAACCGAAGGCTTAAAACTCAATCTACACCCCAAAGCTGAATATGGTATTAAACAGTTGACTAATACGCATAAACAAATTCACTTACTAATTGGACCTGAAGGTGGTTTATCTGATAATGAAATTAGCATGACACATAACTATCATTTTTCAGACATTTTACTCGGCCCTAGAGTGTTGCGAACAGAAACTGCAGCATTAACGGCTCTCACCGCCTTACAAGTACATTTAGGCGATCTTGGATAAATATATCTTATACAAATGATAAGTAATGATTGCTTTGCAACTGAACTTGTAACGAGTATGATAACAACAAATATTAAATTTTAATTTGGGTATTATGATTAAAAACCTGTTAAAAAGTTTCAGGAATACCCATGTTTCAGTATAAAACAATTTTATAAAGACAAAATAGGTAAGGAGTCATCATGATAAAGCTGGGCATTGTAATGGATCCAATTAGTCACATCAAGATAAAAAAAGATACCAGTTTTGCCATGTTACTTGAGGCGCAAAAAAGGGGTTATGAACTTTTTTATATTGAAATGAATGACCTTTTTCTAGATACTGGCGAAGCTTATGCCACAACTCGCGCTTTAACAGTTTATAACGATAAAGATCATTGGTTTGAACTTGGGCAAGAAAAAACGATTCCACTAAGTGACCTTGACACAATTTTAATGCGTAAAGATCCACCTTTTGATACTGAGTATATCTATGCTACATATATTCTAGAGCGTGCCGAAGCTAAAGGTGTGTTGATTGTCAATAAACCACAAAGTCTACGCGATTGTAACGAAAAACTTTTTACCGCTTGGTTTGCCGAATTTACACCAAAAACCTTGGTTACACGTCAAACGCAGCATATCAAAACTTTTCACGAACAACACCATGATATCATTTTAAAACCACTTGATGGCATGGGGGGATCATCCATTTTTCGAATCAAACAAGACGATCCCAATGTTTCAGTGATTATTGAAACGTTAACCGAACATAACACACGTTATTGTATGGCTCAAAACTTTATTCCTGCGATTAAAGACGGTGATAAACGTGTATTAGTGGTTGATGGTGAACCTGTACCTTATTGTTTAGCACGAATCCCTCAAAAAGGTGAAACTCGTGGCAACCTTGCTGCTGGAGGACATGGCGAGGTTAGAGCCTTAAGCGAAAGCGATTGGCACATAGCTAAAAGCATCGCCCCAGTTTTAAAAGAAAAAGGCCTACTATTTGTAGGACTTGACATCATTGGTGATAAGTTAACCGAAATTAACGTTACCAGCCCAACCTGTGTTCGTGAAATTGAAGCAGCTAACCCAGGCCTTTCAATTACCGGTATGTTAATGGACGCAATAGAACATCGATTAAATAAAAAGAGTTAAACAATGATTAGACAATATAAATCTGAAGATTTAAATAGCGTAATGACAATATGGTTGCAAGGTAATTTGCAAGCTCATAACTTTATCAATCCTGAGTTTTTTAAACAAAATTGTGATTTAGTAAAAATGTTAATTCCAATGTCTACTTTATACGTTCAAGACCTTGATGGAGTTAAAGGGTTTATCGGTATAACTGAAAATTATATTTCAGGTCTATTTGTAGATGAAGCTTTTCGCCGACAAGGAACAGGTAAAGCTCTTGTTGAAAAAGCAAAACAACGCCATAACGAACTGTTGGTACATGTTTATAAAAAAAATACTAATGCGATTAACTTTTATCTTTCTCAAAATTTTGAAATTGTTTCAGAATCGATCAATGAAGAAACAAATGAACCAGAATTATTAATGCACTGTAATGTTGAACACAACGTTAAAATTGGCAAATGTGCATTATAAAATTAACTTGAATGTGAAACTATGAATTTAAAAAACCATTTTATTATCGCAATGCCAACACTTGATGATTCTATGTTTAGTCATTCAGTTATTTATATTTGTGAACATAATCGTGATGGCGCTATGGGGATTATGATTAATAAACCAATTATTGAACTTAATGTGGCAACCGTTCTTGCACGTTTAGAAATTACATCACCAACAAGTTGCGCAGAACTAGAACAACCTGTATTTTGTGGTGGCCCCATTGCTGATGAACAGGGTTTTATTTTACACACACCTTTAGATGGGTTTGCTTCTAGTATTCAGATTTCAGATGATGTGATGATTAGCACTTCGCTTGATGCGCTTAAATCAATCGGCTCTCCTGAACAGCCCCAAAATATCTTTTTGGCTTTAGGTTATTCAAGCTGGCAGTCTCTACAACTCGAAGATGAAATTGCTCGTAATGATTGGTTAGTGGTTGATGCCGATCCTCAAATTATTTATGAAGTTGCCATTGATGAACGTTGGCAAAAAGCCGCTCAATCACTTGGAATCAATATGAATACTATTTCACACCAAATGGGAAATGCATGACCCATGGCAACCATTATCGCATTTGATTTTGGCACAACCAGTATTGGAGCGGCTATTGGCCAAGATATAACTAAAACAGCCAATCCTTTATGCTCGTTTAAAGCCCGCGATGGTATTCCTAACTGGCAAGCTATCGAAAAGGTATTAAATGAGTGGAAACCTGATTTTTTAGTCGTTGGGCTTCCCCTAAATATGGATGGCACCGAACAACCATTAACAACCCGAGCTCGTAAATTTGCTAATCGGTTGCATGGCAGATTTGGTTATCAAGTACATTTTCAAGATGAGCGGTTATCGACCGTTGAAGCAAAATCACATATTTTTGCTTCACGAGGTTATCGAGCACTTGAAAAGGGTCATGTTGATGCAACTTCTGCCATTATTATTTTGGAAAGTTGGTTTGAAAATAATTAGTGATTTTATTTAATTGGTTATTTTGTAAATAATTAATCGCCATTAAATTTCATCCTTGCTAAAATAGCAACAACTTTTTATTGTAAGGACTACTTACCGTGTCAAACAACAATTCTCTTAGTTATAAAGATGCTGGTGTCGATATTGATGCTGGCAATGAACTTGTTAATCGTATTAAATCTGTTGTTAAAGAAACCAAACGACCTGAGGTTATGGGTGGACTGGGTGGCTTTGGCGCACTGTGTGCTATTCCACAAAAATATAAAGAACCTATTTTAGTATCTGGTACCGATGGTGTCGGAACTAAATTACGTCTAGCAATGGATTTAAATCGCCACGAATCAATCGGCATCGATTTAGTAGCAATGTGTGTTAACGATCTGATTGTACAAGGTGCTGAACCTTTATTCTTCCTTGATTATTATGCTACCGGCAAACTTAATGTTGATGTTGCAGCCACTGTGGTAACTGGTATTGCTGAGGGTTGTAAACAATCAGGTTGTGCCTTAGTTGGGGGCGAAACAGCTGAAATGCCTGGTATGTATCATGGTAATGACTATGATTTAGCAGGATTTTGCGTTGGTGTTGTTGAAAAATCAGCCATGATCGACGGTAGCAAAGTACAAGATGGTGATGCATTAATTGCATTAGCATCAAGCGGTGCTCATTCTAATGGCTATTCATTAGTGCGTAAAATAATTGAAGTCAGCGGTGTAAATCCTGCCACTGAACAGTTAGGTGGCAAAACTCTTGCCGATCATCTACTTGCACCAACTAAGATCTACGTTAAGTCCGTTCTTGACCTTATTACTCAAGTTGATGTGCATGCCATTGCCCATATTACAGGCGGCGGATTTTGGGAAAACATCCCTCGCGTATTACCTGATAATACACAAGCCATAATTAATGAAGCAAGCTGGCAATGGCCTGAAATATTTAATTGGTTACAAAAAGCAGGTAATGTCAGCCGTCACGAAATGTATCGAACTTTTAACTGTGGTGTTGGCTTAATTATTGCTTTACCAAAACAGTTAGCCGATCAAGCAATTACTTTACTAAATAATCATGGTGAAAAGGCATGGTTATTAGGTGAAATTAAGCACACCACATCAAGCGAGCGTGTTGTAATAAAATAATTTGTGTTTTCATATTATCCATCCATTTAATATAATGAATTAGTTGGATGGATAATATGCACCTTTCAAAATCGTTATCACCGCCTAAAACATTTAGCAAACATCTAAACGATCCATTTAATAAATCGCATTTAGTTATTGGTATTATTAATTTGAGTTTTCTTCTTGCTCTGTGTTTTTTTGCACAAATCCCCACTCATCAATTATTTTAACCCAATTGGGCAAAATGGGGGTACGGCAATAATAGTTAGCATAACGGTCAAGTTTTTTAATTCGTTCAAATTCTGGAGTTTGTGGATCATCATATAATTCAGGATCACCTGAGCGGTTAAGTTTTTTAAAGCGCGCATGTTCTTTTGAACTATCATGTAGCCAAGGTTTAGGGTAGCCCAAAGCCGAATATATACGATTACTGATAAACGTATAACGACCTCCTAATAATAAAAAAAATAAAACTAAAAAAAATAGGAACGTTATAATATTTGATATAGTAAAAATAATTAGCGATGTAATATCTAATTTTATCTGAATATACATCATAATTGTTAAAACTACATAAGCAAATAAGCTAAATATGCCAACACCTATTGTAAGATACTTTAACATTTGTAGTGTCGTTACTCCGACCGATCTTGGAAAGTATAAAGCATGATATTGGGGCATGCGCGTGGCATAGGATTGATAATGATTATCGTCAATTTGTTCTACCACCATTTCTACATAATCGCCGTCTTTAAAACTTATATGCTCTAATTTTCCTTGCACCTCTTTACGACCTACATAACATTGAAAACTTTTGCCTTCTAGTGTGACGCTGCCTGCGGTTAATGCCCCAATTAAAGCACCAATTGCCTCAAACATGCCGACAATTGCCAAGCCAATTACTGCCAGTAGGCCGATATTATCAGCACGTAGCTCTTTCGGGTCATCCTTCACTTGCAGGTGGCTGACGGTGCCTTTTAATAAGCTGTATTTAGCCATTGGTTTGACCCTGATCTTCTATTGGTTGTTCGCTTTGATCTGGGGTAAAGCCTCGTTCATCAATTACTTTAACCCAATTGGGCAAAATGGGGGTACGGCAATAATAGTTAGCATAAGGGTCAAGTTTTTTAATTCGTTCAAATTCTGGAGTTTGTGGATCATCATATAATTCAGGATCACCTGAGCGGTTAAGTTTTTTAAAGCGCGCATGTTCTTTTGAACTATCATGTAGCCAAGGTTTAGGGTAACCCAAAGCCGAATATATACGATTACTGATAAATGTATAACGGCCTCCTAATAATAAAAAAAATAAAACTAAAAAAAATAAGAACATTATGATATCTGTTAGGGTGAAAATAATCAGCGAAGTAATATCTAAATTTATCTGAACATAAATTGTAATTGTTAAAACTACATAAGTAAATAAGCTAAATATGCCAACACCTATTGTAAGATACTTTAACATTTGTAGTGTCGTTACACCGACCGATCTCGGAAAGTATAAAGCATGATATTGGGGCATGCGTACGGCATAGGATTGATAATGATTATCGTCAATTTGCTCTACCACCATTTCTACGTAATCGCCGTCTTTAAAGCTTATATGCTCTAATTTCCCTTGTACCTTTTGATTGCCCACATAACATTTAAAACGTTTGCCTTCTAGTGTGACGCTACCTGCGGTTAATGCCCCGATTAAAGCACCAATTGCCTCAAACATGCCGACAATTGCCAAGCCAATTACTGCCAGTAGGCCGATATTATCAGCACGTAGCTCTTTCGGGTCATCCTTCACTTGCAGGTGGCTGACGGTGCCTTTTAATAAGCTGTATTTAGCCATTTAAAAATCCTCTTTCATCCATATCTTGTTCAATTAATGCTAATGCTTCATCAATATCAATAGTATAGTTGGTATTGCTATTAGCTTGTGACTCATTTTTGTTAATATCAAACATATCTTTTAATACTTCAGTTTCAAACGCGGTGGTTTGCTGTTGTGGGGTTTGATAGATATGACTTTTATTATGAGGCATTAAATATTTATCGGTGCGCAAGGCACAACGTTTAAGCCAAGTTTCAAGATTATCGTCAGATAGCATAGTAACCGCAAAATCTAATGCCATGGCGATTAAACCTACCAAACCACCAAACCTCCATAAGACCAACCGTAGTCCACAAATAGAAGCAATTTTTTGCACACCTACTCCTTTACCTAACATTTTAATCATCCAAAATGTGAATCGAGTAGTTAAAAACCGCCGAAACCAGATAAAGTGATAGGAAAATCCTATAAGGATACTAGCACTTCCCGTTATAAATAATGCAACGATTTTAACCCTCAGCAATACCTTTAAAGATGTACTATGACGCTTTTTATCACTTTCACCAAGTTGATTTATCTCATTTAAAATCAATAGAAAAGATGCAATCCCCCCTAACACCCCCGATAATGCCTTACCAATACTAAATACAACATTCCTCAACCCTTTAAGTGACGCTGTTACCATTGCCATTAATTCGACACTAGCCGCGGCTAAAGCAAAACCAGCAGAGGCTTTTAAGGTTGAAAAATATTCATTTTGTTTTAAATTGGGGTGGGTTTTGCTTAGACTATTGAAATTATACAGCTCAAGCATGGCAACCACCGCTGCCATACGCATGGATTTCAGTGTGGTAGAAAGGGTTTTGGAAATGCCGGGTTCGACATCGCTCGCTTTAAAAATAAAGTGTAAAAATTTATTTGCTTTATTTTGTGATAAGGTGCGGTTAACTACAATGTTAAGCCGCCGATCAAGGTTAACTATGGCATCGTTTAGCAATGAGCGGGCTTTGCTGATTGCGGCCCTTTTGCGCAATTCCCAGCGAGGATGATACCGTGGCGCATTAGCGGTGCCAAAGTTAGGACCTTGATCTAAGTTAATTATGGCTGCGATCATTTGGTATTCTAAATGTAAATAGGTGATCGCTGTTCCTTTTAATACCCCTGCCGAGGTTAACGATAACATTTTATACATTGCAGTACTGACAGAATAAAGCACGTTAGCAAGTTTGTTAAATACCGGTTGTAATAAGTTGGTTATTTTAGCGATCCTTTCTTCGCCAGATGTGAATCCTTTAATTTTGATAATCCCCAAAATTTTCATTTTAATATTTTGATTGGGATCGTTACGCTCTAAATCATCAAGGGTCATAATGACATCTTGTACTTTTTTAAACGATAACGCTATTTTAGCGTAAGGCAGCGAGTCTAAATTGGCTGTCAGTTTTTCAACCGATGATTCAATCATTCTTTGGAAAATTGGCTGTTGTGCCTTAGTGACCACTTGATCAATCATGCCTAGTAGATCGTCATTATGGTAAGCAAACATACGCCATAACATGCCATTAACGCTATCGATATTGGGTTTGGCGTAGTCTAAACTGGTCATGGACTGTAAAAAGGTGTTGCCTTCTTCACACAGTTCAAGCCCTTGGGTTACTTTGTTAATAATAGACACAAATAAAATGCCTTCAATATTGATTTTTCGTAAATCATCAAGATCTGCTTCATTGATTTCGCCCAATTTAAGGGATTCTTGCAGGTTTTTTTCGAACGTTTCTTCCAATTTTTGAAGTTCAGGGGGATTGTCATCATCAAAATCATATAACGCATTACCGTCAATGTCTTTGTAAACAGTTGTGTAAAAATTACTGTCACGTATCCACGTAATAAGTTGTTTAACACGGCTTTGATATTTTTCTTCAACCAAATTTATCAATTCGTTGTGTTTGTCTTCAAATGGTTTAGTATTAACTAACTCTTCATATTTCTGCAGATATTTTTTGATATCTTGTTCACGCTTCTTTTTTAATACCGATTCTTGGCTGAAAAAATCTTTAACCGATTTGTTATACTGTTGTACTAACTCGTTTTGAAGCGGTTTAATTAACATTGCTTCACTCGGGCTTATGCGGTTACATAACTCTTTTGGGGCTAAATTTTCATAAATTGACAAATCATATACTTCATCACAAGCTTTTTTATACAAACTAAATTCATGAAAATCATTATAGTAGCTATACCCACCTGGCTTACTGTAAAGTTGTTCACGGATTAGCGTTTCTAGGCCACGACTAGTGCAATACATAGGTTTGTCGGGGTGATGTTCTATTTTGCCGTTTTTCATTACCTCTTTAACATACTGGTTATTATGGTTCGGAAAGGAATAGTCTTTGTAATATTTTTTCATTACTGCCAAAGATTTTGCTTGTTCAATGTAGCCTAAGGCATCGTATTCTAATTTGCGTTCTTTCTGATATTGTAAAACAGGAACATAAGATTCGTTATAATAACCATTTAATTGGTTGCAATACCAATAGGATCTTCAATTGCAATAATCATCGGTTCTTTGCTTAGGCTGTAGCGTTCCGTAGTGAGCGCTAAGTGTTCACTTGAATTTGGTGCAAAATCAGTCCAAGGTTCACAGGTGCTGTTTTTGTCTAACATTTTTGCGTCAAATTGGTATTGTTGTTCACGCCCTTTACTAAATTGTTCATTAAATATTACCCATGCTTGGGCGTTTTCGTTTTCGTTGTCTTTGCTGAATCTAAGGTATCGATTTTCATCATAAGGTAGCTCGTCACGATTTATGTTAGGGTCAAAGTCTAATATGCTTTGGATGTTGCTGTGGTTTGCTGTCGTTGCACTTTCAGCCTCCCCTTGCCATGATGAAACATCAATCATTTGCATTCGTTCATCTGGATTTTGTTCGTATTTTTTGCATGTTTCTTCAGACCATTTAATTTCGCTAAAGGCAATGTACACTTTGTTAAGATGTTCGGGATTAGCTAAGGTTATAAACGTCGCATGATTTTCATCTAATTTTAAATTAGGGCAATGGTATTGTGCGTCTTGCTTAGCATCAGTTATTGGTTTAGCTGCTATGTTTGAAAATTGTTTGATTAGGTGCCCTTTGCTGTCAATAGTATAGACTTGCCATTTGTTGCCAAGCTTATCTGGCATATATAAGTATAGAAATCCTTCACGCAATAACCGTACATGATATTGATACCCATCAGATAAAGATAATCTAGTCACGCTTGATAAATTAGCCCAAGACGGTACATTACTGCCAAGATATTTTGGTACTACAGTGTATCTAACTGGTAGTATTGCCAATCCTTGTGTTTGGCACCCACATTCTAGTGTATCGTTTGTATCTGTCATACCATTTCCTAATTTTTTATGCTAATGTTTGCCTGTTTTATTGACTTAATACCTGTAATTTCTTCACTAGTGAGTAGTATTCGCTAGCCTTTGACAAATCTTGAATTTGTTCGGCAATTTTTGGGGTAAGATCAAAATCTTGTCCCCACTTTAATGCGAATTTTGCCCATTCAAATTGCACATCTTGATCTTCGATATTTTTTTGTTTTAAACGAAGCAAACAAGGCATAATTTTTTGTAGTGATTGTAGCTCATCAATATCAGTTTGTTGATTTTCCAATCTTTGCGATTGGATAATTTTATTATTTATGCCTATACAATCTAATTGTTGATATTGTTCATCGGTTATTATGAGGTCTCCAATATATGCAGGGTATATTTTTCCTTCATGACGATGGACCCTGAGCATGCCTTGCCGATTTAACATTGCCCACATTTCGATATAACCTAATAGCTTGTTTTGTTGTTTTGGACTAAATAAGCTCATCAATTGAAAAAAAACGGCAGGGTCGTAATAACGTAGAAGAATTTTTTTTCGACTTCGTTTTTGTAATGCTAAAGTAGCCAAATCCTCGGCAATGGATTGTGCTTTTTTATGCGTAAATAACCAAGCACAATATTGCTGACCTTTACCTGTAGATATTGATTCTGGAGCTAATTGTTTTAATCCACAATCAATCATATAACTTAGTACTGATTGTTCATATTTATCACGTAGATCTAGTTCTATTAGCCATGGGCATCTGGCAGCTAATATTGACGGATGCATGATCCGTATTTGATGTAATCTCAGATGAAGTCTATAAAAATTCATAAAAGGAGCATTGATCGGGTTTAAAAACGGATCGACAATAACTAAACAACGTTGTCTATAAGCTTGAGATAGCTTGATAAGTTGCTTGCTAATTGCAATGGCATTCGTTGATAATCGACTTAAATCGATAGTAGTTTGACCATATTTTAACATAGGATATCCTTACTCTAGAACAATACAAGCCTGTTGTTCCTGAACTTGCTGTCCCTGTTTTTGCTGACAGCTTACTTCACCAGGCAGATCTTTTGTATGAGACAAATTAGCTGCTCCCATCTTCTGCATCACATTACATTTAAGATAGATATTATCCTGTGTACCCAGTTCAATGCCTTCACTGCTGATTTTGATATAAGAGCCACC